>DATNNI010000511.1:0-11611 GCA_035601915.1 Xanthobacteraceae bacterium | reverse complement strand
CACGGCCATGCCGTTGAACGGACTCTCTCGGGAAAAGGCGGCGAGCGGCTGCGGTTTGTCCCAACTCAAACTGCCGCCGAGAATGCGCCCGCCACGCCGTAGCCGGACCGGAACGAGATCGTCGTCGGAGGCTGCAAGCCGGGGGCCGGCGAAACGCACCAGCACGCCGCCGTCTTCGATCCAGCGTGCAAGACGATCATGCGCGTCGCCTGCAACGTTGCCGACGTCGGCGAGAACCAGCAGCGGCAGGTTTTGATCGAGAAAGTGGCCGACAGCGTCGGCCGGCGATTCGCCTTGCGCGACCCGGACGTCGGCGAACGGGCCGAGCGCGCGCGTGATGTAATAGCTCGACGACAACAGCGGCTGCGACGTATCGGCGGTAGACCCGGAGACGACGCCAACGGTCCGCCGATTGGATCGCTTGTCGAGTAATTGCACCGCTCCCGACGAGCGTTCTCCCGAGATTTCCAGGCGGGCGATGTCATTGCGAATTTCTACAGGCAAGTCGAAACGCGCTTCCGTGTCGCGGTCCGCCGCCGCCTTGAAAGCGAATGGGACTTCGCCAAGCGTTAGTCCCTTAAGATCGAGCGCCCGCACGGTTCCGTCGGCCGTTCCGCCGGAAACGGCGCGCAAGAGTTTTACGGTCAGTGCGCCGGCGGCGTTGTCTGCCGCGGTGAGTGCCAACGGCTCGGGGATCCCTCCGCTGACGATTGTTATCGGGTGGGCGCCTATTGTCTGCGCCAGATTCTTCACAAAGTCGGCGCCGCGGCCGAGATCAATGCCATCGGACAGCCAGACCACTTCGATATCTTGGACGCTGGCAAAGAACCGGTTGATGGCGGGTAGCGCCTCATGGCGATCGAGCGTGTACGGCTTGGGCGCAATCTGATGCAAGCGAACGCGTGCCGAGCCTGCGGTCGCAAACGAAATATCGCGGGTCCCTTCGGACAGCGGAATGAGCGCCACCGGCCGATGATCGTTTTCCGCTCGCGCCAGAATATCGTCGGCCGTGCGCAGCCGCGCGTCCCAGCTGCTGGCGGCCGCCCAGCCGTCGTCAATCATGAGCGCGATCGGCGCGCTGCTGTTGATCGCCGCCACGGGCGGATTCCACTGCGGACCGGCTGCCGCGATAATGACGAGCGCCGCGAGCGCAAGGCGCATCAGCGTCAGCCACCATGGCGCGCGGGCAGGGGTTTCCTCTTTTGGCGCGATTTCCAACAGAAGCCGGGTTGGCGGGAAGTTGATGCGACGCGGCCGCGGCGGAATAAGCCGGAGCAGCCACCACAGCACCGGCAGTGTCAGCAAACCGACGAGCACGAGAGGTTCGGCGAAGCCGAGCGCCATAGCGCCGATCATGCCGGAACCCTCGCGCCGGTCCCGACCGGCACGCGCGGTTCATCGCCGCGAAAGCCCGCGCCGATCCGCGCGTGCAGCGCCAGCAATAACTCGGTCACCGGGTGATCGGTGCGGTGAATAATGAAACTCCACGCCAGCCGATCGGTCTCGCTCCGGATTTGCGCACGGTGCCGTCGAACGCGATCCTGATAATCGTCGCGCCAGACTTGTGCCCGGCCGGCGGTGACGCGTCCGCCGCCTTCCGGCTCGACGAACTCGATCCGCCCCCAAAAAGGAAAAGTCTCTTCGGCCGGATCGACGACCTGCACGGCATGACCGCGCGCGCCGTTGCCGGAAAGCTGCGTGAGCGTCTGCCGCACCTCGCTAAAATCGCTCCAGAAGTCCGATAGCAGGACCACCTCGGCCAGCGGAGCGGGCGAAAAATTCGGCGGCAGGCTCGCGCGTTCGGCGCGGTCATGCACAATCGCCTGCGCCATACGATCGATGACATTGCGGCTGCCGGTCGGGCGCATCAGGCCGGGAATGCCAACCCGCTCGCCGCCCTCGACGAGGATTTCGGCCAGCGCCAGCGCAATCACCAGCGCCCGGAAAAGCTTGGTGTCTCGCCCCAGCGTCGAGGCAAACACCATTGATGGTGACCGGTCGGGCCAAATCCATACCGTGTGCGCCGCTTCCCATTCCCGCTCGCGAACGTAGAGATGGTCATCGCGGGCCGAGCGTCGCCAGTCGACGCGCGATGCGGGTTCTCCCGATACGAAGCGCCGGTACTGCCAAAAATTCTCTCCCGGACCGACCCGGCGGCGGCCGTGCACACCATGTAGCACCGTGGCGGCCACGCGCCGCGCATCCAAAATCAATCGTGGCATCGCCGCCGCAAGCGTACGGCCCTCGCCGGCGGCGCGTTGAACTGCCGCATAATCAAATTCGGAGGGACGTGCGGCGTCGGTCACCATCCGCTCATCCAATGCGCGATTTCAGGCGGCCGACGACGCTATCGACGGTTTCGCCTTCCGCTCTCGCACTAAACGTCAGCGCCATGCGGTGCTTGAGTACCGGAGTTGCGAGAGCGAGCACGTCGTCGATTGAAGGAGCAAACCGCCGATCGAGAAGCGCGCGGGCGCGCACGGCCAGCATCAGCGATTGGCTGGCGCGCGGCGACGGTCCCCACGAAATCTGTTTGGCGGCTTCTCCGCCTTCCGGGCCCGGACGCGCCGAGCGGACCAGCGCAAGAATGGCTTCGACCACGGATTCGCCGACCGGCAGCCGGCGCACCAGACGCTGTGCGGTGAGCAAGTCTTCGGCGTTCATCGCCGGCTTGGCCCGCGTCTCTTCCGCGCCTGTCGTATCAAAAACAATTCGCCGCTCGGCGGCGCGGTCAGGATAATCGACGTCGATTTCCATCAAAAAGCGGTCGAGCTGGGCTTCCGGCAGCGGGTAAGTGCCTTCCTGCTCGATGGGGTTTTGCGTGGCGAGGACATGAAACGGCCGAGGCAGATCGTGACGCGTGCCGGCGACGGTGACGTGTTGCTCCTGCATTGCTTGCAAGAGCGCCGATTGCGTCCGCGGGCTGGCGCGGTTGATCTCGTCGGCCATCAGAAGCTGGGCGAAGACCGGCCCCGGAATGAAGCGGAAGCTGCGCTTCCCGGCCTGACTTTCCTCAAGCACTTCGGTGCCGAGGATGTCCGAGGGCATCAGGTCCGGGGTGAATTGAATGCGCTTCGCATCGAGCCCGAGCGCAATACCCATAGTCTCGACGAGCTTGGTCTTGGCGAGACCGGGCACGCCGACCAGAAGACCGTGGCCGCCGCACAGTATGGTGATGAGCGCCTGGTCGATCACGGCGTCTTGGCCGAATATCACATTGCCGATCGCCCCCTTGGCCGCGCGCACGTGATCGGCGCTCGCCTCCGCCGCGCGGACAATCATGTCTTCGAGCTTTTCAATCCCGTCTCCGCCGACAGCGGCCATAGGCAACTCCTTTTCGCCTCGTTCAGCAGCGAATCAGATTCGCTGCCCCTGAACGATTGCAAGCGTTCGACTTTGCACCGGTATTTTGCAATGCAATAGCGGCAAAAAACGGCTGGCGCTGATTCTTAAATTCACCAGGCGCACAACTTACGTTTGCCGCAACGCGGCCTCGGCATGACAATCACGTTGTTGCGAGCGTTGCCGCCGCCGGAGTTAATTTTCAACCGGGAAGGTTCAAGGTAAGCCGTGGTAAAGACAGGGCATTCGGGCTTGGAGGCGATCACCGGCGCGCTGGACACTGCGTCCGGTGGCCGCAAAGGACCGCCCCCGGTCGAGCGCTGGAACCCGCCATTTTGCGGCGATCTCGATATGCGGATCGCCACTGACGGCACGTGGTTCTACGCGAAAACCCCGATTGGCCGCCCGGCCTTGGTCAAGCTTTTTGCCTCGGTGCTTAAGCGCGAAGGGGACAGGTATTTTCTCGTTACTCCGGTCGAGAAGTGCGGCATTCAGGTGGAAGATGCGCCTTTTCTCGCCGTCGAACTCGATATCAAAGAATCATCCGCCGGGCGGGTCCTTAACTTCCGGACTAATGTCGATGACTGGGTGCAATGCGGACCGGCGCATGCCTTGCGCTTCGAGCCGGAAAGCGGGACGGAGGGGCTTAAGCCGTATCTGCACGTGCGCCGCGATCTGTGGGCGAAAGTGACGCGCGCGCTGTTCTTCGACCTCGTCGAGCTCGGCGAGGAGCGCGAGTTTGAGGGCAAAGCCATGTTTGGCGTAACTTCCATGGGCGCCTTCTTTCCCATGGCGCCGGCGGAAGAGGTGCGGAAATTTGCGTGACCAAGCGGCATCTGCTCTTGCCGGGGCGGGCGATGATTTCTTCGAACGGGCGCGCGCTCGGCTGACATTAGAGGTGCCGCTGTCGCTCCTCGATCCGATGGCCGAAGGTGCGCGAGGCGACCTCGATCTCAATCCCTCGATGTGGGAGGCCGCGGGGGTAACCGCGGCTAAGCCGGCCGCTGTGCTGGTGCCGATTATCGATCGCAGCGAACCGACGGTTCTATTCACGGTCCGAACCCAAGATCTCGCCAGCCACGCCGGCCAAGTGTCATTTCCCGGCGGCAAAATCGATCCCGATGATGAAAGTCCGGTCGCCGCGGCCTTGCGTGAGGCAAAGGAGGAGATCGGTCTTGCGCCCAGTCTCATCGAGCCGCTCGGCTACCTCGACCTTTATTTGACCTTTTCCGGCTTTCGCATTCTGCCGACTGTGGCGCGCGTGCAGCGGGATTTTTTACTGACGCTCAATCCGAGCGAGGTCACCGAGATATTTGAAGTGCCGCTGCGGTTCTTGATGACGCCTGCGAATCTTCAGCGTCGCAGCCGTGAGTGGAAAGGGATCAGCCGCGAATATTACGCCATCCCGTTCGGGGACCGTTACATCTGGGGTATAACAGCCGGCATTGTGCGAAACCTGTACGATCGCATCTGCGCATGATCAGGCCAATCGCCACCGAAGTCGTACTTTTTCTCCTACCGTTCGTCGCTTATGCAGTCTTTCTGTTGGCGACGCGTGCCGGCGTTTTTTTGCCGAAAGCATGGACCTTGCCGCGCATAGCCGGTTTGATCATCGCGTCTCTGGTCTTGATGGCCGGCAGTTTTCTCGCGCTAGCGCAGTTTTCAGGAGCTCCTCCCGGATCGACTTACGTGCCGGCGCATATTGAAAACGGCAAGTTCGTGCCGGGGACGACGACCAAGTGAGCACTCCACAGCTCGCCGACGCGGCCTGGCTGAAAGAGGGAGAAGTCGCGCGTCTGCTTTCTCTCCTTGACCGCAACGGCGAGGAAGCCCGCGTTGTCGGCGGCGCCGTACGCAATGCTTTGTTGCGGGTCCCGATCGGCGAAATCGATGTGGCAACTACGGCGTTGCCCGAGGAAGTCACGCGGCGGGTCGAAGCGGCTGGCGGCAAGGCGGTCCCTACGGGTGTCGAGCACGGCACCGTGACTGCGATCGTCGGCCATCGTCCGATCGAAGTGACGACACTGCGCCAGGATGTCGAAACGTTCGGCCGCAAGGCGCGCGTCGTCTTCGGCCGCGACTGGCGCGCGGACGCCGAACGCCGCGATTTTACCATCAATGCACTCTCTGCCACGGCCGCAGGCGCGCTCTACGACTACGTCGATGGACTGGATGACATAGCAGCCCGCCGCGTTCGCTTCATCGGCGAGCCTCGGCGGCGGATCGAAGAAGACTATTTGCGCATCCTGCGCTTCTTCCGCTTTCACGCGAATTTCGGCGAGGGCGCGCCCGATAGCGCCGGGCTGGACGCCTGCATTGTGGCGCGCGCCGGCCTTGAGACGCTTTCGCGCGAGCGGGTGCGCGCCGAGCTCCTCAAACTTTTGCTGGCGCCGCGCGCAACAGCGACGCTCGCGATCATGGCCGAGTGCGGTCTGCTCGGCATGATCCTCGGCGGTTTAGGCTTCCTCGCGAGTTTCGAGAACTTGGTGAAGGCCGAGGCGTCGCTTGGGGCGGAACCGGACGCCGTGCGCCGCCTCGGTGCACTTGGCGTGTGGGTTAAGGAAGACGCCGAGCGCCTGGCAACTCGATTGCGATTGTCCAGTACCGAATCCGAACGGCTTCTCGCGCTCAAACATTGGTGGAGGGTGGCGCCGGACCCCGACGCGCAGCCGGCGCATGCGCTTCTTTATCGGCTCGGGCCGCAATCATTCCTCGACCGCGTGCTCGTCGCCTGGACGCGATCGGATGCAGGCGCTGCCGACACCAATTGGCGGCAGCTGGCGAGCCTGCCACGACGTTGGCCTGTGCCTCCTTTTCCTCTCAAAGCGGCAGATTTCGTTCAACGCGGCGTTGCGGCCGGACCGCAGCTTGGCAGCGCGCTCCGCGCGGCCGAACGAGCCTGGATTGCCGCGGATTTTCCGGCCGAAAGCGCGGTTTTGGGCAAAATCGCAGATGACGCAGCGCGCGAGACGGCGTCCGGTTGATGGTTCAGCGCCTTTTTGCCACCACCGCCGCAGTTCAATCGAATTCGCCGGATCGGCGATCGGCTAGCAGGATTTTTCCCTGCTGACTTTAGACAAAGCAGAATTTTCTTGTCTGCATTTAAAAGTTGACTCGCCCCGATGTTGCTCAAGGTTATGTGCTGATAATGTGCGCGTGGAATATCGTTCACGCGGTCAACAGTATGGAGGGTACCCATGACCGAAGCCAAAACCGCAGTCGACAACGGCGTAAATACTGCCGCTCTGATTGAGGCGCGCGAAGCGCTCAGCAAGGCGCCGCAGGCGGCGCAATTCAAGTGGCGCGCACAGTGCGAATGGAAAGAGGGAACGCACAGCCATTCCACAATCGAAGGTTTTTACGGTCTGGGTGCCGAACAGCATCACAAGAAAACGTTCGCTTTCGATGCCGATCACCCGGAAGTTTTCGCGGCCGCGGATAAAGGCGCCACGCCGGTCGAAATCGTGCTGGTCGGGCTGGCAAGTTGCCTGACCGCCGGCATCGCCGCTGTTGCGCAGCATCGCAACATCCAGCTTCGTTCGGTCACGGCGACCATTGAAGGCGACATGGATATTCAGGGCATCCTTGGCGTCGACAGCGACATCCGCAACGGCTTTGGCGGCATCAAGGTTAGCTACAAGATCGACGCCGACGCCAAGAAGGATGAGATCGAGGCTCTCGTTGCGCAATCGCAGAAGCGCTCGGCGGTCTACGACATCGTCACCAATCCGACGAATGTCACGGTCGTGGTCAACTGAAGAATGCGTCTCCCGCTTCGGCGGATCATGCACTAAGTTGATGCAGTAGGGCGTGATCGCGCCGTAGGGGAGCGGCTTAGATTCGCACGGTCGCCACAGTCATTATCGGGGCGGGACATGCCGGCCTCGCCATGAGTCGCTGTCTCGCCGAACGCTCGATCGATCACGTCGTCCTCGAGCGTGGCGAGATTGCGAACTCTTGGCGCACCGAGCGTTGGGATTCGCTGCACCTGCTCACGCCAAACTGGCAGAGCCGGTTGCCCGGGTTTCATTACACCGGAAATAACCCCGACGGTTATCGGACGTTGTCCGAGACCGTCGACTTCATTGCGAATTACGCGAAGGCGATCGCCGCGCCGGTGCGCACGCACACGACGGTGACTTCGCTGCGCAGCGCCGACACCGGTTATCTGGTGCGCACGGACCGGGGCGACTGGTCGAGCCGGACGGTTGTGTTGGCCTCCGGCGCCTGCAACATCGCCGACGTCCCAGCTTTTGCCCACCGCGTTCCGGCAGCGATTGCAACGCTCACCGCACAAACCTACCGAAATCCGAGGGAGCTTCCCGCCGGCGGCGTAATAGTGGTCGGCGCTTCCTCGAGCGGCACCCAGATTGCCCACGAAATAAGCCGCTCAGGCCGTTCGGTGATGCTCTCGGTCGGCGAGCATATTCGGGCACCGCGGATGTACCGTGGCCGGGACCTCGAATGGTGGCTGGATGCCGCCGGCGTACTCGACGAGCGATACGACCAGATCGAAGATATTACGCGCGCGCGCCGGGTTCCTTCGTTTCAGCTTGCCGGGACGCCGGATCGCTCCACTCTCGACCTAAACGCACTGACCGCGACGGGCGTGAGGCTTGTCGGCCGGCTGGCCGGAATTACCGAGGACGGCAAAGCGCAGTTCGCCGGGTCGCTGCGCAACATGTGCGCCCTTTCCGATCTCAAAATGGGGCGGTTGCTCGACCTCATCGATGAGTGGGCGCGCGCGAACGGTTTGGATGGCGAAGTCGAACCGCCGCACCGGCTGCCCGCCACGCGGGTCGACGATTCTCCGCCTCTTGGTCTCGACCTCAAGCGAGGAGATATCCAAACAATAATCTGGGCTACCGGCTACCGGCCCGATTATTCCTGGCTGGAAGTACCGGTCTGCGGCCGCAAAGGCATGGTCGAACACGATGGCGGCGTTGTGAGTTCGCCGGGCATGTACCTGATGGGCATGCAGTTCCTGCGCCGCAGGAAATCCGCGCTCATTGACGGGGCCGGCGACGACGCCCGCGAACTCAGCGCGCATCTTGCTTCTTATCTCGACAATCGGAGCGCGGAGCGCGTCAGCGCTTAAATCTCGCCGCAGCGTGGTCGATCATGACATTCGTTCGCGCAGCGAGCGGAGCCGCCGCCGCGCCACGGGAGCAAGCATCGCGAGCCGCGGTCGCTGCACCTTCATTTCGTTGCCGCGCCAAGCGAAATCGTCGCCGCTTAGCGCTTTGACGAACAGTACCGGCAATAAAAGATCGCGCAGCAAGCATGCGAGCGGATAGCGAAGCGACAGGTGCCAGCTTGCCATTGAGGCGAGAAACATTTCACCGCCATACCAAAGAATTCCGAGCGAGATGACGCTGAGTACCCGCGGCAGGCCGATGGCCGGCGCGATCGCCGCAAGCAAGCCAAGCGGCAACAGCCCGCCGGAAAGCGCCTCCGGCAAGAAGCAGCCGAGGAAGCTGGCGCGGCGCAGCCGCGCCCACCGCAACTGCCTATTCCACACTTCGGATGCGCCCCGACGGCCGAGCGGTTGCGGGAATGGCCGCGCCGCGAGCCGGATCTTGCGGCCGGCGGCGCGCACAATTTTGGTCGCGGCGGCATCTTCGGCCGCTTCATTTGCGAGAGCCTCGATGCCGCCGGCTTGTTCCAGGTCGGCGCGCCGCCAAAGCATGGTCTTGCCCTGCGCGAATCCGAAACCGACCATGTCGGCGACGTACTGCCAGCGCGCTTGATAAGTGTTGAGGAACGCGCACTCGACCTCGGCCCAAATTCCCTGCGGCCGGGAGCCGATCGGCGGTGAAGCGACCAGGCCCGTATCGGTGCGCCAGCTTGCGAACAGCAGACGCAGATAGTCGGGCGGCATCAGTACATTCGCATCGGCAAGAACAATCCATTCGTGTTGGGCGGATCTCCATCCCTTAAGCACGTTATTGAGTTTCGGATTGTTGCTTGCCCTCTCGTCGCCAATGAGCAGTCGCGCGGCGGCGCCGGGATGCTCGGCCATTAGCCCACGAACCAGTGGCACTATGGGATCGTTTGCGGAAGCTACACAGAACAGAATTTCGCAATTTGCATCGTCGAGCATGAACGTTGAACGCAACGTCTCGGCGGCGTGATTGTCTATCCCGCATAGCGGGCGCACCAGGCTGACCGATGGTAACGCTCGCGTCGGACAAGAATGGTACGGCGCAGGCCGGCGCAGGCGAAGCGCGGCGACCGCGATGCTGACGACGTGGATGATGGTGACTGCGAGGCAGAGCGACGTTGCGGCGAGAATCGGCGCTGTCATCAGCAATCGCCTAGCGCAGGGTCGTGACACCGTCGTGACTCGTGGCGGCGGCCGATAAAGACCTAAATAGCCGTAAGGCGGGGTTAAGCGATTTTAAAGTTCGTTGTCATGCCGTTGCAATGGAATCCACTTATAGGCATGGCCATCGTACAGGCGAGAGATCAAACATCGTGACACTTGAGCGCGGCACGCGTCTGTTCCGTACTCTGTTCATTTCTGATGTTCATCTCGGCGCACGCGGCTGCCAGGCCGAACGCCTCCTCGACTTCCTGCGCTGGCACGACGCGGACACGGTTTACCTGGTCGGCGATATCGTCGACGGCTGGCAATTAAGGTCGGGCTGGTACTGGCCGCAGCCGCACAACGACGTGGTGCAGAAGCTACTGCGTAAAGCCCGCAAGGGTGCGCGCCTGATCTACCTCCCCGGCAATCACGACGAGTTTCTGCGCGATTATTACGGTACTCATTTTGGCGGCATCGAAGTGGTGGAAACGGCGATGCACGAAGCCGCGGACGGCCGGCGTTATCTCGTGGTTCACGGCGACGTCTTCGATCTCGTGGTCAAACACGCGCGCTGGCTCGCGCTGCTCGGCGATACCGCTTACGACTTCGCCATTCTGGTCAATCGGTATTTCAACCTTATCCGCCGCCGGCTCGGTTTCTCATACTGGTCGCTGTCGCAATGGGCGAAACATCAGGTCAAGAACGCGGTGAACTATATCGGCGCGTTCGAAGAGACGCTGGCCGCCGAAGCGCGGCGCCGCGATGTCGACGGCGTCATTTGCGGCCACATCCACCACGCCGTCATCCATGACAGGTTCGGCATCCGCTACATGAATTGTGGGGACTGGGTGGAGAGCTGCACGGCGCTGGCCGAACATGCCGACGGCCGGTTTGAAATCATTTCCTGGTTCGACACCGGCAATACGGAGCCGCTACCGGGAATGGAGGCCGTCAGGGAAGACGAGGAGCAGGGGATCGCCGCATAATCTCCATCCCCGGTTTCTGTGCAATCCGCACTTGAGGCGGCCGAAAGCGCGATCATACTGCGCTCTGCATGAATCTGTCCGCACGTATCGAGCGCTGGCCGTTGGCCGGTGCCTTCACCATCAGCCGCGGCAGCAAGACTGAAGCCGTCGTCATTGTCGCCGAACTCGACGATGGCGTTCACCGCGGCCGCGGCGAAGCCGTTCCCTATGCGCGTTACGGCGAAGTTCCCGAGCGCGTGCTCGCCACCATTGAAGCCTTGCGTCCCGCGGTCGAGCGCGGTCTTGATCGCGCGGCGCTGCAGACAGCTCTGCCGGCCGGCGCCGCGCGCAATGCGCTCGATTGCGCGTACTGGGACCTCGCCGCCAAGCAATCGGGCCGCCGCGTCTACGAATTGGCGGGTCTCGGCGCGCCGGGGCCGGTCAACACCGCTTATACGATCTCACTCGGCTCGGTGGCGGAAATGAGTGCCGCGGCAGAGCGCTCCGCGTGGCGACCGTTGCTTAAAGTCAAGCTCGGCGGCGAAGACGACGCTCAACGCATTGCCGCGGTGCGCCGCGCCGCGCCGCGAGCCGAGCTGATTGTTGATGCCAACGAAGGCTGGTCCGCAGAAGATCTCGCGGCCAATTTTGCCGCCTGCGCTGATACCGGTGTGACGCTAATCGAACAGCCATTGCCGCAAGGCGCCGACGAGCTACTGAGAGATTGCGAAAAGCCGGTACCAATTTGCGCCGACGAAAGCGTCCACGATTGCGCATCTGTGGCCTCACTCGCGGGCAAGTATGATGCCGTCAACGTCAAGCTCGACAAGGCCGGCGGATTGACCGAAGCGCTGCGGATTGCCGCCGAGGCTGAACGTCGCGGTCTCGTGATCATGGTCGGTTGCATGGTGGCGACGTCACTTGCGATGGCGCCGGCGATGCTGCTTGCGCCGCGGGCGCGCTTCGTCGACCTCGACGGCCCGCTGTTGCTTGC
>DATNNI010000510.1:0-14601 GCA_035601915.1 Xanthobacteraceae bacterium | reverse complement strand
GTCGTGCACGGCGAAATTGTGCACGTTGAGAGTGCCTTGCTGCGCGGGATTGTCGCCCGATTGGGTCTCCATCGCCAGCGCCACCTGCCCGCCGGTCATGCGCGAATATACGTCGGTGAAGCGGAAGAATGCGCCGGCGTCCGTGCTTTCGAGATAGATGACCGGCCGCCCCGTCGAGCGTCCGCGCAGATCGCCAGTCAACGTCGCGTCGCGGCCGATTTTGGCGTTCAGCCCGAAGCTGCGCACCTCACCGGCGCGGCGCGACATCTTAAGATCAACACCGCGCAAAGCTTCGCCGTTGAAGCCGACGACGGCGGCGACCTTCATTTCAAGGTCGACATCGACGACACGGCGTTTGCTGTTGGGGTTCGACGACGCCGCGCCGGCCGTCGTTTTGATGAAGCCGCGCCCGTCATACACGTCGCCGCGCATGGTCACGCGCAGCGCTCCGTCAGTCGCGCGTTCGATTCGAAGATTGGCGCGATCGCCGTCGGCAAAACCGTAATTCGGAAAGTACGCTGATTGTACCGCGCCCGAGCCGTCGAAATCGATCGTGCCCTTGACCCCGCCGCCCGAACCCTCGATCACCAAATCCTCGATCCGGCTCCCCTGCGCTTTGGTGGTCAGCGCGAACGTGGCGCGCGCGGGCTTACCGGTTGCCTTGGCCCAGCCCGGCAGCAGCCCGTCGATCTGCGTCGGCGTAAGATCGGCCTCGATATTGAAGCGCCCTTCCCGATCCGCTGTAGCGGCGACGTGGCCGGAAATGCGGATCGGAATCGAGCCGCTTAGCGTGTCTCCCAGATCGAAGCCGAGGTTGGCGCGTGCGGCGTCGTCGAGCACGGCGTTCAGATGAATCTCGGCGTCGGCGTCGCCGTGCGCTTTGCGGTATTCGAGATTGGCCGGCGTACCGCCGATCTTGACGTCGCCCTTGAGCTGAAAGCCTTGCGGGGTGGCGCTCGCCTTCAAGAGCGCGGCGTCGACTTTCTGCCCCATGATCATGTGATCGGCGGAGAAGTTGTTCGCCTCCACATTGATGGCAAAAGTGGTTGAGCCCGGCGGCGGATCGGCGCGCAGCGGCATGCCGAGACTGACGGTTGCGCTCAAGTTGCCGCGCATGACCGCCGGGTCGAACGGCCCGTCGGCAAAGTCGCGCAGTCGATCCATGTGCAGAAGCTCGGCGGCGGCCGGCACCGGCCCGTCGAGCTTGAAATGAACGTGCGAGGGCGGCGCCTGCGGAGCGGTGTCAGGAACCTCGAAGACACCTGTGGAGACCGAAAGCTTGCGGCCCGAAGGCAAATCGGCGACCGCTCTGCCGATCGACACCACCGCGTCGCGGCCAACGATATGCACGTTAAGGTCGGCGTCGCGCAGTGCCGGCAGCCCGTCTACGGGACGGATCACGCAGCCCGTCGCCAGAGCGTCAATGGACAATCCGTCGTCCGGCACCGGCGGTCCATCGGGCTTCAAATTCTCCACCGGCGAATTCACGGCAATGACAATGCGCTCGACCGAGCCGCTCAGAAGATGTTCGTTGAACCAATCGCGCACTTTGGGAACTAGGAAGACCGGCCAAATCCGTTTGAGCGATTCCACGGGCATGCGGGTTCCGGCAAACCCGGCGGTGAGCCGGGGCGCGCCCGCCGCCCAATCGAGCGTGCCGGACCAGGCGACGCCCATATTGGTGTTGCCCATATCGCCTTCGTCGACGACCAGGCGCTCTCTCGCCGCGTCGTAGCGGCCGCTCACGGCGATCCGGTTGAGCACCAGCGGTTCGCTTGTTGCGCCGGAGCCGCCGAGAACAATGGCGCCGCCGCCGATGCTGAAAGACCAGACCCCCGAGGGCTGCTGCGGCGCCTCGACGCGCGCTATCAACGTGATGCGGTCGGTGCCGGAGAGAATTTGTAACGGCATCGACAACAGGCGGGTGCCGGCGTCCCAATTGAACTTGAATTCAGCGCGATCGATGGTCACGCCCGAATCGGCGTCGCCCAGCGAACCCGCATCGGCGACGATCCGGCCGGACAACACTTGCGGCAACCCGTCGGGACCAATCTCACCACTGACGCTCGCCGATAGTGGCGTGTCGATTTTCGGGCCCCGGTCGTCGAGACGCGACGCCAGCAGAAGATCGTTGATGGAAACTTTCCGGGCTTCGAGTTGAAACTTGCGAAAGCCTTGGCGTGTCGGTGTCACCGCCGCGGTCAAAGTCCACGGCCGGGCCGGATTGTCGGAGCCGACCGCTACCTCAACGCCGCCGCCATTCACCCGCTTAGCGCTGAGATTGATATCGCGGAAAGCCCAATGTTTGCCGGTTCGCTCGTCATCGACCGTCAGGTTGCCGTTCTTAAGCCCGAGCCCGCCGAGATCGTGACCGTCGAGGCCGGTCTCACCGATACCGTCGATCCATGACAGCAACGCCGCAAACACGTCGCGCACGCGGTGCGATGGCGCTTGCTGGGCCGGCGTTTGCGCATTCGGCAGCGCGGGAGCCGCGGCAGTTGCCGGTGGTGGTTCCGCGCGGTCGTTTTTTTGCGCTGAGCGAAGCAGCGCCGCGGCCGCCGATGCCGGTACCGCGGCGGTCGCTATCGGGCGCTTGTCGGCGCCGGCGAAGATGGTCACTTGCCCGTCGCGCTCGATGCGCACTGCCATTTCCGCACCGACCAGGCTTAGACTTTCCGCACGCATGTGGCCGCTGAGCAGGCTCATTCCCGAGACGCGAACTTCCGCTTTCGGCGCGCTCGCCACCACGGTGCCGTCGGCATCGCGCACGACAATGTCGCGAATGCGCACCGCCGTGCCGCCGTTCTCGGTCCGCTCAATCTGCGTGCCGCCGACTTCGACGTGGTGGCCGCTGCCGAAATTCTCTTCGATGGCCGAAGCGAGCCACGGCGTCATCACGTCAAGTTGGATAGGCCCGCTTGTCAGCCGCCACCATAGCGCCAGGCATCCGACAATCACGACTGCGGCGAATGCGCCCAGGCCAATCGCGGTGCGGCGGAACAACGTCGCATGGCGCGCTAAAAACGCCCAAAGCCGGGACAGGCGCCGAGCCTCGCCGGGACGGCGCGGTCCTTCAACTGCCGGCAAACGCACCGCGCGCCGCAGCCGGACGACCGACCGCCAGCGCGGTGATGAGGCACGCTGCCTGAACTGGTTAGTCATCCCCCGTCAGATGTCCCCTCGCCCCGGCGCTTTAACGGTCGCCCAAAGGCCATCGACCGGCTTATGCCGCGCACCTATTGTGCAGGGCGAGAATGGCCCTTTGAAAGCGTCGAAAGGAAGGCGCATGGCGCGCGAGCTCGAGCCGGGCACGAAGGCTCCGAACTTCAAACTGCCGCGGGACGGCGGCGATACAACGTCGCTTTCCGACTATGCCGGGCGCAAGCTCGTTCTCTATTTTTATCCGAAAGCCGATACACCCGGCTGCACCACGGAAGCGATCGAGTTCTCGCGGCTTAAGGGCGTCTTTGCCAAAGCCAAAACCGACATTCTCGGTGTCTCCGCCGATTCGGTGCCCGCACAAGACAAGTTCAAAGCCAAACACCGGCTGTCCATTGCGCTCGCTTCCGACGAAACCCACCGCATGCTGGAGGCCTATGGCGTCTGGCGCGAAAAATCGATGTACGGCCGGAAGTTTCTCGGAATCGTGCGCACGACTGTCCTGATCGGACCGGACCAGCGCATTCTCCGGGTGTGGCCCAAGGTTTCGGTTACCGGCCACGCCGCCGACGTGCTCGCCACGGCCGAATCGCTCTGAATCCTGCCGCGCGATCTCGCAAAATCAGACCGGCTTTCGTCTCGGCAACCGCCGTAAAACTCCACGGCAGCGTCGATTTTCCTGAAAATTAACCATACGGCCCTCAAATGCGGTTCCGGTCGAGTATCGACCTCGGGGAGGTCAATGGGGTCGACAGCGTCGCAGCCGCGGTGGAACGCCCGCCATGCCGGGTATGCCCACGAGCCGCAGGAAATAACCCGCAGCGCCGGAATTACCATCGCGCATGCGGGCCGGCTGATCAGGCTCGGGCCGGTCGCGTTTTGGATTGCGGTCGGCACCGTCGTCATGATGGCCGGCTGGTCGGTCACTACCGCAACTTATTTTGCTTTCCGCGACGATGTGCTCAAGGAGCTGATGGCGCGGCAGGCGGAGCAACAATATGCCTACGAGGACCGTATCGCCGAATTGCGCGCACGCATCGACCGTACCACGAGCCGCCAGCTCCTCGACCAGGAACAATTCGAGCAAAAACTCGAGGATCTTTTGCGCCGCGAGTCCACTCTGGAATCGCGCACCACCACGCTCGGCGGCCTTTCCGATCCAGGAGCGACCGGGTCGGTGCGGCCGGGCGGCCGCAACGCACAGGATTTTTCCGTGAGCGCCCCGCCGGGCCGCGACCGGCGCTCCTCGCTCGATCACGATTCGGCGGCCGCAAGCCGCAAGAGCGCCAAAGACATCACCATCGCCGCCCGGCTTGCGCGTGTCGCCTCCTCGCTCGATCACGTCGAGCAACGCCAGCAGCTTGCGCTCGCCCACATGCAGGAGCGTTACGAGGACAAAGCACGCAAATTACGCGGCGTGCTCGCCGATCTCGGACTTCGCCTTGAGGATCGTCCGGCGACCGGCGGGCCGTTCGTGCCGGTACGGATGCCGGGCGAGAGCAACGGCTTCGAGCGTATGCTGACCCGCATCAACGTTGCCCGCGCCGAAGCCGAACAGCTCAGCCGCAGCCTCGCCACCATCCCGATCCGCAAGCCGATTGCCGGCGAGATCGATATCACTTCGACCTTCGGCGCGCGTACCGATCCGTTCTTGCGCATTCCCGCCATGCACACCGGCATCGATTTTCGCGGCGAGACCGGCGATCCGATCTATGCGACGGCCGCGGGCATGGTCAGCATCGCAGGCTGGAGCGGCGGCTATGGCAGAATGGTGGAAGTCGATCACGGCAACGGACTTGCCACCCGCTACGGGCATCTCTCGCAGATTACAGTTGCGGCCGGCGAACGTGTGAAAGTCGGCCAGGAAGTCGGGCGGATGGGTTCGACCGGCCGATCGACCGGCCCGCATGTACATTATGAAACCCGCATCGATGGCGAAGCCGTCGATCCGCAAAAATTCCTCGACGCCGGCGCGCGGCTGTACGCGAACAAAGACTAGCGAATAGTCCGTCGCTATTTGCTGCGCGTCACGCTACGATCTGCCGACAGGTAGTCGCAGCATCATGATCCGCGTCCATCATCTCAACAATTCACGCAGCCAGCGCGTGCTGTGGCTGCTGGAAGAAATCGGCACGCCCTACGAAATCATCCGCTATCAGCGCAAGCGGAACATGCTGGCGCCGAGCGAACTCAAGCGCGTGCATCCGCTCGGTAAATCGCCGGTGATCGAAGATCACGGCAAAAAGTTCGCCGAGACCGGGTTGGTCGTCGAATATCTGGTCGAGAGCTACGGGCCGGATTTGGCGCCGCCGCGGCAGTCGGATCTCTACTGGCGCTATAAATATTGGCTGCATTATGCGGAAGGATCGCTGATGCCGCCGCTCTTGCTTAAGCTCATCATTGGCAGACTGGGATTACTGGGGCTGCCGGCAAGAAAGTTCGTCAATGCCCAAATCAAGCTTCATCTTGATTTTCTGGAAAGCGAGCTCGGCGCGTCGCCGTGGTTTCTTGGCGATCAGTTCTCGGCCGCCGACATCATCATGAGCTTTCCGCTTGAAGCCGCGACCGCGCGCGGCGGCCTTAATGAGACACGACCCAAGCTTTTCGATTTTCTGCGGCGCATCCACGCGCGACCGGCCTACCAGCGCGCTTTGGAAAAGGGCGGCGCTTACCGTTACGCCTCCTAAACCTAGCGAGTGTATACTTATGCGCGCCGCAACCGATGTCCGATTTCGCGCCGACCGCTACTCGCCGATAATTTCGCCGAACGGCACCCATCGCTTGCCGTCAAATTTCTCGAGCTGCAACTGGTTGAAAGCCCGATAATTGCTCGGGCTGGTATTCACCTTGACGCCCGGCAACAACAGGGGAAACTCCGCGTTCTGCATGTGTGTGGCTTGATACATCACATTGTCGCGGGTGAGATTGTCCCCACATCGTTCGAGGACATACAACATGAGTTGCGCCAGATTGTATCCGCCGGAAATGAGCAAGTCGCTGGGATCCTTATCTGGAATGTAGCCTTTCATGAATGCCAGATAGTCTTGCATGCCCTTGTCACTTGCCCACGTCGGATCGCCGGGATCTTTGTTCGAAGAGGCGGAAATAATGCCGATTGACTTCTCTACACCGGCAGGCACGAGCGCCGCGGGAATGGAATTCCCCGTGAGTGAAAGAAACTGCGTGGGCCGCCAATCCAGCTCAAAAGCCTTACGAATAGCCTGGGCAGCAAACTTTGGGGAGCTGGCGTCGAACAAGACGTTAGCGCCAGCGGCTTTTAACGAAATAATCTGTGAATCTATGGTGGGATCGGTCAACTCATAGGAAGTTGCCTTGACGATCGTGCTCTCCGCTTGGTCGCCGAGGCCTTCCCGTAGGCCCTTGTAATAGTCCTTACCGAGATCGTCGTTCTGGTAGAGGACGGCGATCTTCGGGTCCTTGACGTTACGCAGGATGTACTTGGCGTAGATGCGCCCTTCGGTCTCATAGCTTGCGATGACCCCCATCGACCATGGATAGCGCGCGGGATCGTTGAATCTGCTCGCGCCTGAAACGGCGAAATGCGGAATGTGTTGTTCGTTGAGATACTCTTGGATTGCGGCGTTTGGTGCCGTTCCGAGACTATCAAAGATGCCCAACACATTGTCTTGTTCCACGAGTCTGCGGGTCTGCTCGATCGTCTTGGGTGGGCTATAGCCGTCGTCGAGAGAAATTAGCGTGACCTTGCGCCCATTGATGCCTCCGCGCTCGTTGATCATGCGGACGTAGAGGACTTGCGTCTTGCTGAGCAAATTGCCGTAGGCCGACGCCGGTCCGCTATACGCGGTGGTTTGTCCGATCTTGATCTCGGTGTCGCTAACGCCGGGACCGTATTGTTTGTCCCCAGCGAACGATCCGGTTGTCATTCCTGACGCGAGCGCCAGCATCAGCAACGCCGCAAACGGCATCCTGGAAAACCATCGCATACTCCCCTCCCAATTCGGCTCACTCCCGCTTGCCCCGCACAGGCGACGCCGGACGGCATTCGTTTGTGCTTGGGTAGAAGACCAGAGATTTTAGGTCAGAGAGATGCCCACCGATGGCATGCGCGCTGCCTTTACGCCATGACTGGGTTTCGGCGACCCTGCTTAGGCAGCTCGATGCAAATCTAGCCAAGTTTTTTGATAATGGAAAGTCGCGCCACTCGCCGACTTCCATTACGCCTTTAATTCCAAAGCTTGAGTCGATTGATCGGCCCAGCGGCCCGAAACAGGAGCGCTACTCCACGTCCTCGACTTTTTCCGGCTCGCCGCCGAACGCTTTCTGCGCCAAGGCCGCTTCCATGAAGCGGTCGATATCGCCATCGAGCACGGCGCCGGTATTCGAGGTCGAGGTGCCGGTGCGCAAATCCTTCACCATCTGATACGGCTGCAACACGTAGGAGCGGATTTGATGGCCCCAGCCGATGTCGGTTTTGGCGGCCTGATCGGCCGCGGCTTTCTGCTCGCGCTTTTTCAGTTCGGCCTCGTAGAGCTTGGCGCGCAGCATCTGCCAGGCCTGCGAGCGGTTGCGGTGCTGCGAGCGGTCGTTCTGGCAGACGACGACGATATTGGTCGGGATGTGAGTGAGGCGAACCGCGGATTCGGTCTTGTTGACATGCTGCCCGCCGGCGCCGCCGGCGCGCATAGTGTCGACGCGAACGTCGGACTCCTTGATGTCGATGTGGATGCGGTCGTCGACCACAGGATAGACCGTCACGCTGGCGAATGACGTGTGCCGCCGCGCGTTGGCATCGAACGGCGAGATACGAACCAGGCGATGCACCCCGTTCTCGGTCTTGAGCCAGCCATAGGCGTTGCGGCCCTTGACCTCGATGGTGGCGGATTTGATGCCGGCGCCCTCGCCTTCGGTCTCCTCGAAATACTCGACCTTATACCCGTGCTGCTCCGCCCAGCGCACATACATGCGCGCGAGCATGCTGGCCCAATCCTGGCTTTCGGTGCCGCCGGCGCCGGCATGAACTTCGAGATAGGCGTCATTGGCGTCGGCTTCGCCCGACAGCAGCGCCTCGAGCTGGCGGCGCGCGACATCGGCCTGCAGCTTGTGTAAGGCCGCTTCGGCTTCGGCGACGACTTTTTGGTCCTTTTCGGCCTCGCCGAGCTCGATCAGCATCTGCTGATCGTCAAGCTCCTGCTCGATCCGGGCAATCGCTCCGAGTGCATCGTCGAGCGACGTGCGCTCCTGCATCAAGCGGCTGGCGCGCTGCGGGTCGTTCCATAGATTGGGATCTTCGGCTTGGCGGTTGAGCTCGGCTAGCCGCGCGCGCGCCTTGTCGACGTCAAAGATGCCTCCTCAGCAGCCCGACCGACTGCCTGATCTCGGCGACAATGTTTTCGATTTCCGCGCCCATGGTGGGAAGGGATTTAATCGGTCCGGCGTCTCGAAGCAACGTGGGGCTCGGGAGCGCGCCTTAATAAAGCCCGCCGGTGCCGCTGGAGCGGACGGCGCGCTCGGCATCCGGAGATACCGGGAGCGCCATGCTGCCGCCCGCGGAGTCAGCGCCAACCACCGCATAATTGTCTGGCGGTGAGGTTCCCGGCTTGAACGCCTCGAGAATAGCGTGCGGGTCGCCGGGGCCCGCGCGTATGCCGGTCTTGGCGTCGACGCGAATGAGCTTGATACCGGGCGGCACGCGGAACGGTATCGGCGGCTTGTCGGCGAGCGCGACTTTGAGAAAGTCGCGCACCACCGGCGCGGCGAGGTGCCCACCGGTGGCGAGCCGCGCGATATGACGTGGCTTGTCGTAGCCCATATAAACGCCGCAGACGATGTCCGGCGAATAGCCGATGAACCAAACGTCTTTTTCCTCGTTGGTGGTGCCGGTCTTGCCGGCGATCGGCTTGCCGACATCACGCAGCACGGTCGCGGTGCCGCGTTGCACGACGCCTTCCATCATCTCGGTGATCTGATAAGCGGTCATCGGATCGATCACCTGCTGGCGGCGGTCAACCAGCGTCGGTTCGGACTGGTTGTCCCATTTGTCCGCTTCGCAGCCTTGGCATTCGCGCTGATCGTGCTTGTAAATGGTGTGGCCGTAACGATCCTGGATGCGGTCGATCAGCGTCGGCTTCACCCGGCGGCCGCCATTGTCGAGCATCGAGTAAGCGGTGACCATGCGCAGCACCGTGGTTTCGCCGGCGCCGAGCGCGTAGGACAGATAAGGCGGCAGATCGTCATAGACGCCAAACCGCTTGGCGTATTCGGCAATCATCGGCATGCCGATGTCTTGGGCGAGCCGCACGGTCATCACGTTGCGCGATTGTTCGAGGCCGAAGCGTAACGTCGAAGGCCCAAAGAACTTGCCGCCGTAGTTCTCCGGTTTCCAGATGGCGCCGCCGGCGCCGGTATCGACTTCGATCGGGGCGTCGAGCACGACGCTCGAGGGCGTGTAGCCGTTGTCGATGGCGGCGGCATAAACTAGCGGCTTGAACGACGAGCCGGGCTGACGCAGCGCCTGGGTGGCGCGGTTGAACTGGCTCTGATCGTAGGAAAAGCCGCCGACCATGGCCAGCACGCGGCCGGTACGCGGATCCATCACCACCATGGCCCCGGAGATTTCCGGCACTTGGCGCAGCCGGAACTGGCCTTGTTCCGGGAGCGGATCGACATAGACCACGTCGCCGGGCGAAAGGATTTGGCTCACGCGGGCGGTTTGCTTCGGCGGCGAATTCGCAGGCTTCGCCCACTTGACGCCGTCGAGCGGAATGATGCCGACCGGACGATCCTTCGCGACCGCGCCGCCGGGATCGCGCGCCGGCTGCAAGCCGATCCGCGCCGATTGGTCGTTGACCTCAAGCACGACGGCGAGCCGCCACGGATCGATGTCCGACAGCGATTTTACTTCAGCAAGCTTCAAGCCCCAATCGGCATCGACCGGAATCTTGGTCACCGGCCCGCGCCAACCTTGCGTCTCGTCGAAATTGACGAGCCCGTTGATCATGGTCTTGCGCGCCAGCACCTGCATTTTCGGATCGAGCGTGGTGCGCACCGACAGCCCACCCTCGTAGAGTTTCTTCTCTCCGTAATTTTCGAAAATGTAGCGTCGCACCTCCTCAGCAAAATACTCGGCGGCGAAGGTATGCGCGCCGGTCGGACGCACGGCGACGGCGAGCGGCTCCTTCTTGGCTTTCTCGGCGGCGTCGGCGGCGATGTAGCCGTCTTCGGTCATGCGATCGATGACGTAATTACGCCGCGCAATCGCCTCGTCGCGGCGACGGAACGGATTGTAATTGTTCGGTCCCTTTGGCAAAGCCGCGAGGTAAGCGGCCTCGGCAATTGTCAGTTCGTGCACCGACTTGTCGAAATAGAGCAGCGAAGCGGCGGCCACGCCGTAAGCGCCAAGCCCCAGATAAATCTGGTTGAGATAGAGCTCGAGGATCTTGTCCTTCGAGTAAGTGCGCTCCATGCGCAGCGCCAACAGTGCTTCCTTGATCTTGCGCGCGACCGACACTTCGTTGGTGAGGAGGAAATTCTTCGCGACCTGCTGGGTGATGGTCGAGGCGCCCTGCGGCCGGCGGCCGCGGCCGAAATTCTGCGCGTAAAGCAAAGCAGCGCGCGCAATGCCGGTCACGTCGACGCCGGGATGCGCGTAGAAGCTCTTATCCTCCGCAGCGATAAAGGCGTTGGTCACCAGCTTCGGAATCGCTTGAATAGGCAAATAGAGCCGGCGTTCGTTGGCGTATTCGGCAAGCAGCGAGCCATCGGCGGCGTGAACCCGCGTCATCACCGGCGGCTCGTAATTCTGAAGTTGAGAATAATCCGGCAAGTCTTTGGAGTAATGCCACAAAACGCCTGTCACCGCGCAGATCACTGCGAGAAAGACAATGGTTCCGGCAGTGAACAGGAAGCCGAGGAAACGGACCAAAAATTTCATCGCCGGCGCCCCGCCACCATGACGCCCTGCCCCGGTCGCGTCATGGCCCGCCCAAATGCGAACGCGCGCTGTCGCGCGTTCGGCTT
Organism: Xanthobacteraceae bacterium; assembly: GCA_035601915.1. Taxonomy (GTDB): domain Bacteria; phylum Pseudomonadota; class Alphaproteobacteria; order Rhizobiales; family Xanthobacteraceae; genus BOG-931. The sequence goes on along the minus strand of DATNNI010000510.1, from coordinate 3,444 downwards.
GAATCCCCCGCAACCCCTCGTCCGCATTGCGTTTCGTCGCCCGGTTTTTTGTTCAAACTGAGGCCGTTATTGGCTTACCACGCCACTCGACTAGTGGGGCGGATTTGGACATTCGCACACTACCAAACCGCAAGTTCGCGAAGCGAATGTCAAATCCGAAGCTCCACTAGGGCTAATACTTGCTAGTGGTCTTTCGATTCTAACATTCGCATGAGAACGCACTGAAACGGGGGGCGAATGTTAGAATCGGACCACTAGTAGTGTTAATTTGCGCCGGCCCGGGCGCCTGCCACATGCGTCGCGAAATAAGAATCGACCGCCTGCGCGATCGAGTCCGCGGTCCGGTTTTGCCAGGCATCGGAAAGCAGCGACTGCAAGTCGGAATGGTTCGAGACATAGCCGAGCTCGATCAGCACCGAGGGTATGTCGGGGGCGCGAAGCACGCGAAATCCGGCCGATTTCAGCGGCTCTTTATGCAGCCGCGTTGCCGTCTTCAGGTCGGCCAAAACTTTGCGCGCGAACTGCAAGGAAAAACCCTTGGTCTCGCGCTCGGCCAGATCGAGCAAGATTCCGGCGACATCCTCGGGCTCGGTCTTAAGGTTGACGCCGGCAATGATATCGGCCCGGTTTTCCTGCTCGGCGAGCCGCGCCGCCTCTGAATCGGAGGCGGTATCGGACAGCGTGTAGACGCTGGCGCCCTGGGCATCGCCTTCGCGGCGCGGTAGCGCGTCGGCGTGAATCGAAACAAACAGCGCGGCGCTTGCACGGCGCGCGAAACGCACCCGGTCGGCTAGCGGTACGAAAGTGTCGTCGGTGCGGGTCATGAGGACGCGGTACTTGCCGGCTTTCTCGATGCGCTGGCGCAGCCGTTCGGCCACTTTGAGCACGATGTCCTTTTCGGTCTCGCCATTCGGACCCTTGGTGCCGGTATCGATACCACCATGGCCTGGATCGAGAACCACCAGCGACCGCGTATCGCCCGAGGCGGCGGCAGGAACCGGCGGTGCGGCATCGGCCCGCGCCGGACGGGTGTCGAGTTCGGCGCGGCGCAAGAAACTCTCGCGATCCGTACTGGTAAGTTCGAGCGACATGCGCGCCGGTCCGCCCGGCGCCGTTTCGGTAACGGACGCTGCTTCGATGCGGGCGGGCTTGGTCAAATCGAAAACAATTCGCGAGCCGCCGGCCATTACGAGGCCGAAGCGAAATGCCTTGATGAGACCACGTCCCACGTCGCCCGTTTTTGGCGGCAGGCTAAACGTCACCTGTGGCAAATCGATCACCACGCGATAAGGATCGGCAAGCGTGAACGCGCGCAACTCGGTCTTGCGGCTAACTTCCAAGACGAAGCGGGTCTGCGAATCGTCGCCGCCGAGACGGGCGTCCGTGGCCACCGGAAACGAATCGGCCGGGACTGCGGCACCTTCCGGCGGCGTTTCGGCGGCCGTGGCGGCTGCGACAAAAAGGAACGATAAGGCGGCCCACTTCGCGGCCCGAAAACGCATCGGTCCCACCCCTTTGCGCCCCCTCTTACTTCATTAGGCACGCGTGGTTAACCCAAACTTACATACCCATATGAAGGATGTGGACCATGGTGACGGCCGGTGGGCCTATCCATAAATCCCACAGGCGGCTTGCCAATTCCGCAGGCACGGCCTTATGAAGGGATGCTGACGGTCATGGTTTCCGGTTGTACACCGTCAGGCATCTGGTGCGGCACCCCCGCAACAATCCCGCGCAGCAGCGGGAGCGGTGGGGCTGCTCGCAATCCGCTCCGGCGCGCCAAATGTGGCGCTGGCCGTTTCGGATGATAAGCGCCAGGTGCCGAAAGGAAGAGGTTAGCCGGATCCGGCGCGGCGTGCGCAAGCAGCAGAGGCTGCCCCAGCGAGCCGCCGAAAGCCGACAGCTTGGAACCATCGCGGCGGCGAAAGCGCCGCCGTCCACGACGGGCCTGGAGTTCATGTTAGAGACGCGACACGTTCGATCGGAAGGGCACGGCGACGCCGCTACGGCGTGCGCCGGGACGCTTGAGCCTTTCGGTTCGTCGCGCCCGGTGTCCCCCATCCGTTTTCATCAACAAACGCGCGGATCGCGCGACCTTCTCGCCCCAGCGGCGCGAAGCGCACGGTCAGCCTTTCTTCACGAGATTTGCAATGGCCAACAAAATGCTCATCGACGCCGCCCATCCGGAGGAGACCCGGGTGGTCGTGCTGCGTGGCACCCGGGTCGAAGAATTCGACTTCGAATCCGCAAACCGTAAGCAACTACGAGGCAATATCTATCTAGCCAAGGTGACGCGCGTCGAGCCGTCGCTGCAGGCGGCCTTTGTCGATTATGGCGGCAACCGCCACGGCTTCCTCGCCTTTAGCGAAATCCATCCCGATTACTATCAGATCCCGGTCGCCGACCGGCAGGCGCTCATCGACGAAGAGGGCCGCGCGCAACGCGCCGCGGAAGACGAGGCCGACCGGCGTTCGCGGCGGCATCGCGGCAATCGCCGCTCCGTTGCCGCCGACCGTAACGGTGACGCGGTTCGCGGTGAGGCAGCGGCAACCGACGAACACGATGCGGCGGCCGATGAACACGGCGAAGCGCATAGCGATGCGCTGGCGGCCGACGAGACGATCGAGGATGAAGCCGGCATCGAAGCCGAGGACACGGAAGGACCGACTGTTCCCGAGTCGGTCGGCGAAATCGAGCACGAGCACAGCCTGGCTTCTGAGCATCACCCGGATCACGCAGGCGCTGCTACTGGCGAAGGCGAATCCGAACCCGGCGCGCTGCCGATCGCGCAAGCGCCGGATGGCGCCGAAGCGGGCGACATCGCCGCTCCCCTCGCGCCGGCAGCGGAGAGCGACGAAGTTTCCGGCGGCGCTGCCGACGCCGGCGGCATTGCCGAGGTTTCCGAGCACAACGGCGGCGGCGAGGACGGCAACGGCGCCCACGAAGACGTGGGTGAAGCGGACGAAGTCGTCGAATCGGTCGGCGGCGCCGACGCGCTCGAGGAAGTGCCGGATCGCGCCCCGCGCTACCGCCGCCAATATAAAATCCAGGAAGTGATCAAGCGCCGGCAAGTCATGCTGGTGCAGGTGGTCAAGGAGGAACGCGGCACCAAGGGCGCGGCCCTGACGACTTATCTGTCGCTCGCCGGACGCTACTCGGTATTGATGCCGAACACCGCGCGCGGCGGCGGCATCAGCCGCAAGATCACGAGTGGCGAAGATCGCTCGCGGCTCAAGGAAATCGCGCAAGAGCTTGAAGTTCCCGAAGGCATGGGCGTGATTGTGCGCACCGCCGGTGCGGCCCGCAGCAAAATCGAGATCAAGCGCGACTTCGAATATCTGCTGCGGTTGTGGGAAACCGTCCGCGATCTCACCTTGAAATCGACCGCACCCAAACTCGTCTATGAGGAAGGTTCGCTGGTCAAACGCTCGATCCGCGACCTCT
>DATNNI010000509.1:0-7687 GCA_035601915.1 Xanthobacteraceae bacterium | reverse complement strand
AAGCCGTCGCCTATTGCGAGCGCCATGGCATCCCCTACCAGGTCTTCGAGACGAAGCCGCCGACGCGGCCGCGCATATCCTATTCGGATAACTTTGCTTATCCACGCCGCGAGGCCTGGACGCACTAAAGCCGGAACTCACACGAAGTCGTGAGCGGGGCATGCCTGGCCGTCGCGGCAATTGTGATTGGCGGACGCTTCCCTCCCTGCCGTAGAAATGACGCCCACGAGCCGGCGATGTCGCCGAAACAATCGGAGGCGGTTATGAAACTTCTGCGCGCTTTGCTCGCCGCATCGTGTGTTGGCTTCGCGATGAGCGGGGCAAAGGCTGCCGAACCTGCGGTGGTGATACCGGCTCCCGCACTCGACTCGCCGGCAGCGGCCGCCGCTGGTCCGCAAAGCTTGGTTTTGGCGGGTGGCTGCTTCTGGGGCGTGCAGGGTGTTTTCGAGCATACCAAGGGGGTCATCCACGCCGTATCCGGGTATTCCGGCGGCAAGAAGGAAACCGCCCATTACGAGATGGTCGGCACCGAACGGACCGGTCACGCCGAGTCGGTTCAGATCACTTACGATCCGAAGCAGATTTCCTACGGCAAGATTTTGCAGATTTATTTCTCGGTTGCGCACAATCCGACCGAACTGAATTATCAAGGCCCCGATCAAGGACCATCGTATCGCTCGGCTATCTTCTATGCGGACGGAGACCAGAAGCGCGTCGCCGAGGCGTATATCGCCCAGCTCGATAAGGCCCATGTTTTTCCGGGGCCAATCGTGACAAAGCTTGAGCCGCTCACCGGCTTTTACCCGGCTGAGGACTATCACCAGGATTTTTTGGTCCTCCACCCCTCCCATCCCTACATCGCATTTAACGACCTTCCGAAGGTGGAGAACTTGAAGCGGCTTTTTGCGGCGGACTATCGCGATATGCCGGTCACCGTGATGGCCGCGTCGAGCAAGCCGGGCGAATAATTTTCGGCGTCGATCGCTGCATCCTTGCCGCTGACGGCCGCCGCGGCTACGCGTCTATAGCCACCTGCCCACTGCCTGAAGTATCATCCGATCAGGAGCGGCCGGGAAAAAATGCGCTCCAGGGGCAATTTACGGGGAGCAACGCCATGGCCATTGCAACGACGGCATCGGGGCTAACGGACACCGAACATAGCGCGCAGCTGCGCAAAGCAGTCATCGCATCCACCATCGGTACCGCCATCGAGTGGTATGACTTCTTCTTGTACGGCACCGCGGCCGGCCTGGTGTTCGGTAAACTGTTTTTCCCCAATCAAGACCCGCTGTCGGCGACGCTCCTGGCATTCGGCACGTATTTCGTCGGCTTTATCGCGCGGCCGGTTGGCGCCGCGATTTTTGGTCATTACGGCGACCGCATCGGCCGCAAGGCAACTTTGATCGCGACGCTCCTGTTCATGGGACTCGCGACTTTCTTTGTCGCTTTCGTGCCGACCTATTCCTCCATCGGCATCTGGGGTGCGGTGATCCTGACCGTGCTGCGCGCCCTGCAAGGCATCGGCGTCGGTGGCGAGTGGGGCGGCTCGGTGCTGTTGGCGATGGAATGGTCGCGAACCAAGGGTCAACGCGGCCTTGTCGCCTCATGGCCGCAATTCGGCGTCCCGTGCGGCTTGTTGCTGTCGACGCTCGCGGTCGCGATTTTCAGCGCCATTTCCGGAGATCAGTTCGTCATCTGGGGCTGGCGCCTGCCGTTCGCGCTTTCCATCGTTCTGGTCGGCGTCGGTCTGTGGATCCGGCTCGGCATTCTCGAGACGCCGGTGTTCCAAAAGCTCCTCGACGAGGACAAAGTCGAGAAGGCGCCTATTGTCGAGGTCATCAGGAAGCAGCCGAAACAAATCATCCTTTCGGCCTTGCTGCGCATGTCGGAGCAAGCGCCGTTCTACATTTTCACGGCGTTCGTCTTCGCTTACACGGTCGGCACGCTCAAGATGGACCGCAATTTCATCCTGATCGCGGTCATGGTCGCGGCTTGCGTGGAATTCGTCACTATCCCGCTCGCCGGGCACATTTCCGACCGCATCGGCCGCCGAAAGATGTTTCTCATCGGCGCGGCCGTGATCGGCTTGTTCGGCTTTTTGTACTTCGGCATGATCGATACGGCCATTCCGTCGGCCGTGTTCATCGCCATCGTGCTGTCGCTTATTCCGCACGGGATGCAATACGGTCCGGAGGCGGCCCTTATCGCCGAGTCTTTTACCCCGCGGCTGCGTTACAGCGGTTCGTCGCTCGGCTATCAGCTCGCTTCGATCATCGCCGGCGGCCCGTCGCCGCTGATCGCCACCTGGCTGTTGGCCACTTACCATACCGGCTACGCGATCGCGATTTTCATCGCCGGTTGCGCGGTCATCAGTCTGGTGGCGGCATCCTTCATGCCCGATTACACCGGGAAGGACATTTCGACCGAGTACGACGCCTGACCTGTCGGTCGTTGCGAGGAGCTAAGCGACGAAGTGATCCAGCACTGAAGTATTATCGCGATTGGATTGCTTCGCTGCGGTCGTAATGACGATACGACATACGCACGGCGTCAGCTCTCCGGCGTGGCCGTTCTATCTGCAGCTTTGGTTCCTGGTGCTCGCCGCCATGGGGTGCGGCGTCGCGCTCGGGTATTTTTATCCCGATGTCGGCGCACGCTTGGAGCCGCTCGGTAACGCTTTCATCAAAGCGATCCGCGTCCTGATTGCGCCGATCATTTTCTGTACCGTCGTGCACGGCATCTCGGGCATGGCCAACATGGCCAAAGTCGGCCGCGTGGCGCTTAAGGCGCTGATCTATTTCGAGGTGCTAACGACCGTCGCGCTGGTCATCGGGCTTGTCGCGGTCAATCTGTTCCAACCCGGCACCGGCATGCACGTCGATCTTTCGCATGTCGATACCTCGGTCGCCGCACCGTATTTGCAACCGACCCAGCGCCAGAGCGCAACCCAGTTCCTGCTGAACATCATCCCCAACACCTTCATCGGCGCGTTCAGCGAAGGCAACGTCCTGCAAGTTCTTTACGTTTCGGTGCTGTGCGGATTTGCGCTGAGCTGGATGGGGAAGGCGGGCAAGCCGCTGAACAATCTGATCGAGCTGGCGGCGCAGATGTTTTTTCGCATCGTCGCCATCGTGATGTGGGCGGCACCGATTGGCGCGTTCGGCGCCATCGCCTTTACCGTCGGCAAATTTGGCACCGGTTCACTGCTCTCACTCGGAAAGCTCCTGGTCAGTTTCTACATCACCTGCCTCGTGTTCATTCTTTTGGTGCTCTGGCCGATTTCGCATTGGTGCGGCGTGAGCCTTTTCCGATTCATCCGCTATATCCGCGAAGAGCTGCTGATTGTGATCGCGACTACATCGTCGGAAACGGTGCTGCCGCGCATGATCGCCAAGCTTGAGGACTTGGGCGCGGAGGAAAGCGTGGTCGGGCTTGTCATTCCGACCGGCTATTCGTTCAACCTCGATGGCACCTGCCTCTATCTTGCAACCGCGGCGGTATTTCTCGCCCAGGCAACCAATACGCCGCTTGGCCTTGGCCAGCAGCTCGGACTTCTCGGGGTGCTGCTGTTGGCATCAAAAGGCGCCGCGGGAGTGGCCGGCGCGGCTTTTGTTGTCCTTGCGGCGACCTTGGCCACGACCGGAACAATTCCGGTTGAGAGTGTCGCGCTCATCCTCGGCATACACCGGCTTATGTCACAGGCACTGACCCCGACCAATTTGATCGGCAATGGGGTGGCGACCCTCGTCATTGCCAAATGGGAGGGTGCGCTCGACCAAAGCCGGCTCAATCGAGCGCTGCAGTCAGGAGGGTGATTGATCGCGACGAAGAAATCACGCGGCGGCCTTTACGTCAGCCCGGCGGGTGAATTCGAGCGCCTTGTCGCCGACCGCGCCGAAGCGCAAGCTGAAGAGATCGCGGACGTAGTTCTGATAGAGCCGCCACGGCCTTTTGGATCCTTGGCGCGGAAACAGATCGATCGCGCGCTGGATATAGCCGGACGAGAAGTCGATCAGCGGTTCTGGTATGACGGAAGGGTCGTGCAGACGCGGCGTGCAGGCGACGTAACCGTGCCGGTCCATATATTTGATCAGCCTGGCGACATAGGCGCAGGCCAAATCGCATTTCAGCGTCCACGACGCGTTGGTATAGCCGATCACGGCGGCGAGGTTCGGGACATCGCTGAACATCACACCTTTGAAGTTCATGGTTTGCGCGAAATCAACCGGCTTGCCGTCGACCGCCACGCTTATTCCGCCGAGCAGTTTTAGCTTCAGCCCGGTCGCCGTAACGACAATGTCGGCGGCTATTTTGCGGCCCGACCGCAAGCGAATCCCGCTCTCGGTGAAGGCATCGATCTCGTCGGTGACGATCTCGGCCCGGCCGGATTTGATGGCGCGAAAGAAATCGGCGTCCGGCGCCAAACATAGACGCTGGTCCCACGGGTTGTAGCGCGGCGTGAAGTGAGTTTTCACGTCGTAATCCGCGCCGAGCTGCGCCTGCGCCTGCGTGACGATCCAGTTTTTGACGGCCAGCGGCTTGCGCCGGGAAAGATTATAGAAATAGAGCCCGAACAGGACGTTGTACCAGCGCGCGAGCGCATAAGCTGCGCGGATCGGGAGGTAACGCCGCAGCCATTTCGCCAACGCATCCTGCGACGGACGCGAAATGACGTAAGTGGGCGAACGCTGCAGCATGACGACGTGTGCGGCGCTCTCGGCGATCGCCGGAACAATTGTCACCGCGGTCGCGCCGCTGCCGATCACCACCACGCGCTTTCCGCTGTAATCGAGGTTTTCGGGCCAGTGCTGCGGATGGATGAACTTTCCTCGGTACGCCTCGGCGCTGGCGAAGACGGGCGTATAGCCTTCCGCGTAATCGTAATAGCCGGTGCAACCGAGGAAAAAGTTGCAGGTAAAAGCAACCGGCTCGCCTTCGCCGCCGCGCTCGGCCTCGATGCTCCATAATGCTTCGGTAGAGGACCAAATCGCTCGTTTGACGCGGTGACCGAAGTAAACCTTGCGATCAATCCCGAATGTTCGCGCGGTATCGCGAATGTAGTCGCGGATGGAGGTACCGTCGGCGATCGCGGCGTTGGCGTGCCAGGGGCGGAAGGAATAGCCGAACGTATACATATCGGAATCGGAACGGATGCCGGGATAGCGAAACAAATCCCAGGTGCCGCCGATGGCCTCGCGCGCTTCCAGAATGACGTACGATTTGCCCGAACAATAGGTCTGCACGTGGTAGGCCGCATCGACGCCCGACAATCCACCGCCGACAATGATGACGTCGAAATGCGGGATCCGAGGCTCGGCCATGCGGAAGATTTTAAGCGACCAATTCCGGCTCAGCGGGCTGTGCAATTGAACGTCGCGCCATGCGCGTGATGAAATCGGCGCAATGGTCGGCCGCAGTGATGATGATCATGTGGCCGCCGTCTTCGACGAGTTCGATATGTGCGCCGGGGTATTTTTCGACCAATCCGCCGCCGTGCACCTCGTGATCAAGGAGCAGATCGTTGGTCCCGAACAGGATGCCGACCGGAACGGCCAGGCCGCCGTACCGCGCCGGCATGTGCCGGAGATCTTCAATCGCCGCGATCAAATCGGTCGAGGCGCCAATGTAGCTGCGCGGCCGCAAGGTCAAGAGGCCGCCGCCCTTGATCGCATAATCGGCGGGCACCGCGCCCGGCCCAAACACCGTGCCAAGCACAAGCTCGCGGTTCGTGATCGACATCGGAATGGCGAGCGTCCAGGCCATCAGCCGGCGCCTGAAACTTGAACGAACATAAATACCGCGGAACAAAGGTGGTACGACCTTGCCTGCGTGTGTGGCTGGCGCCAGCAGCGCCAAACCGCCGATCTTTTCTGGGTGCTCCAGCGCCAGCAGAAGCGCGATCGCTCCGCCCAAGGAGTGGCCGACGATCAAGGGACGGTCGAGGCCAAGCTTGTCGATCAGCCCGGCGATGATCTTGGCCTGCGCGCCAAGCGCGGCCGACCCGTTGCGGGGTCGGGTGGAATAGCCGCAGCCGGGCCGATCCAGAATGACGACCCGGTGATTGTGTTTGAGCCGATCAAGCAGCGAATGGGTGAAGTTGTGCATTTGGCCGCCGAGCCCGTGGATGAGCACGAGCGGCGGACCCGAACCTTCATCGAGATAATGGATGCGGGCGCCGTCAACTTCGATGAAATGGCCGCGGGGCGGCAACGCCTTCTCGACCCGCCGCGCGGTCCAAGCCGCGAAAATGGCGAGGGCCCCGGCGAAAACGACAACAGCGGCCAAACCGAAGCCGGCAATCCAGGCGATAACGGTCATTTTCTCACCCCTGCGTCCGGCGGCATCCCGCTGACGGCCCGGTAGCAAGCAATCCCGCGCCCTCGCCGAACTGTCAAATCGAACCGTTGCCCGACCGGCGTCAAGGCAGGATCGCAACCCGCCAGCGGGCGCTCGCCGTCTCCGGCAAATCGCAGCGATGACTTCTGTGAAAATCTGGTTTTCGCGGTAGCGCGGTCGCGCAAAGATGCGCCATGATGGCGCATCGAAGCGGCGCCCCAAGCGCAACACCAGGGCTGGCGAGCGCGCTTGGGGGCCGCAGAGGAGACAGCATGTACGCTTTACCGGTGCTATCCCTCCGGCCGTAAAAAAGCACGGGCGGGGGAAGCCATCTATCGCGGTTGAAGATTAAGGTTACGACGCGGCGCGAACGTTCGAGCGGGGTAGGAGCCTCACGCTCGTTTACCAAACGGATCAACGCCGGATAACGAACGTTGCGGGCGGTCGCCGCTCTTCCCATCCGAGCTGCTCAAGCTCGGGAACGGCGCCTTCATTTTCCGGATATCCGAGACAGAAGTAGCCGATGAACTTCCAGTCGGAAGGAACATTGAGCAGCGCAGCGACTTTTTGCGGATTGAGGATGGAAATCCAGCCCATTCCGATGCCTTGTGCCCGTGCAGCGAGCCACATCGTATGCACCGCTGTAACCACGGAATACTCGATCATTTCCGGCATGGTGCGCGACCCCAATCCATGGCCTTGCTCACCTGTGCGATCGGCAAACACCGCGAGGTGCGATGGAGCTTCCTCGAGTCCGGCGAGTTTAAGCTGCGCGTAAAGGGCCGATCGCGACGGCGATTGGGTCGCCAATGCCTCGGCATTGCAGCTTGCAAACACCTGCCGGACCTCGGCGCGAACCGTTTGGTCGTCGACAATGACAAACCGCCAAGGCTGGCTCAGCCCAACCGACGGAGCGAGGCACGCAAGCTCAATGAGGTTTTCGAGCGTACCGGCCGGTAACCGTTCCCGGCGGAAACGCCGCACATCGCGCCGCCATCGTAAAAGATCGCGCAACCGTGCGCCGAAAGCTTCATCAAAGGCGTTCGGCTGATCGGCGAGGAGGACATCTGCTTCGCGTCTCACGGGGAGCGAACATAACCGACCGCGTCCCGTCCGTCAGCGCGTAATTGACGAACGCCATGCGCTTCTCGGCGCACCAAGTTTACTGAGATTCGACGAGCGTGCTTGCCAATATCTCGGGAAGACCGAGTAATCGTTTCAGATAAAACAAATACCAGCTGTCTACGGGGCAAATCGAGGGCGACATTGGTCCATGCCCGCGGCGCCAAGAAGGAAACACCCGAAAAGCCGGCAAAAGATGGCGAGGACGACTCGGATCGCTGACGGGGGG
>DATNNI010000508.1:0-8819 GCA_035601915.1 Xanthobacteraceae bacterium | reverse complement strand
CGTCGTCCCAGTTCGGCCAATTCGGCGACGAACAAGTAGCCGCTGTCGCCCGCGGCCTCGACGAGGCGATCGAGCGCGCGTTACGGCAAGCCGCGGAGTAGCCTGTCCTGTTGGCAACGACGCGGCGTTGTCGGACGACGTTCTTAAACCGCCTCACCGCGGTCGTGGCGATTATTCAGCGCTGTAATTCATCCGGATTGTGATCGCGACCCTTAACGGAAACCGAGATCACGATGCCGTTCCGCAGGTGGACGGATTTATTGCCGCCATAGACGTACTGCTCGTATTTCCCGGTCTCGCGCATCTTGGCGTTGACATAAAGTGGCGGTCCCCAGCACGATGCCTTTACCTGTGCCGCGGTCATGCCAAGTTTCGGATTGCCTTTCTTCTTGCATTCCGCCAGCGCGGTGACCGGATCAATATTTGTTGTCGCGTTCGACATTATCACGGCGCTGACAAAGCCCGAACGGCCGCCGTCCATCACAACGTGAAAATAGGGATCGTCGATCGAAGTCCCGGCGACTTCCGAGTGGTTCGGCACCAGGCCGACGACTTTCAGATGCGTCCCGGGTTTCAGGAATTGCGAGCAGTGCAAGCTTGAGGGCCCTTCGCATAATCGCAAAAGGGCGGTGATCCAGTAATCCTTGCCAACATATCCGTTATATTTCTGCATGCTGGGCAGCGGCGAACTTGTCACCGGCGTCAGATCAACTTTCGGCGCCGCCCCGCAGGCTGTTACGCCGCCAAGCATGACGCACGCGAAGATCAAACAAAATCCGCGCATTGTTGACCCCAGCCCAATGCAATCTTGATACAACCGGGGCGCGAGATCAAGTAACGGTAACTGTCCTGCGTTCGCGGGCACCGCGCCCGAACTTGACTCTTGGTGCAGGGCTTGTGACCGTTCCGATGCTCGCCCTCTTGCTCGGCATCCGGCCCGGCATCAGGAGACAACGCGTAAGCGCATGACGACACGCTCTCCGGGTGCGATGGCGACCGATTCCGCCGATCCGGGTGAGCCTGAACTCCGTGCCACCGAGTTTGTTGTCCTCAGCAGCACGAGCGCTTTCTCCGCACTCCTAGTGCGATCAAAGACTCGCCCGTTTTCGGATCGATTGCCGGTAGCCCGCCCGATGGCTGCTTCTGCTTTCCTTTAAGGGGAAACCAAACAATGCCCAAGTTCGTCACAATCGGCTACGGTGATCAGGCTGGATACGACCGCACTGCCCCCGCTATCAGAGATGCTGCACATGAGCAGGATGCCAAGCTGCACTCGGATGGGGCTTTGATGGGTATTGCTGGCCGACCAGTACAGGTGCGCAACCCAGACGCGGCCAATCTCGAAACTGTCGATGGCCCATTCATGTCATCTGCTCTGCCCATCGCTGGATTCGCCGTAATTGAAGCCGCCGATCTGGCTGAGGCCATTGAAAAAGTCTCGCACGTGCCGTGCGCCGTCGCGCACGGGGTCGTGGAGGTGTGGCCACTGAAGTAGTTGCGAGATCTCCAGGCTGTCGCGAACTCTCACTCCCACTCGATCGTGCCCGGGGGCTTCGAGGTCACGTCGTAGACGACGCGATTGACGCCCTTGACCTCGTTGACAATGCGGGTCGCGACCGTGCCGAGGAAGCTCATGTCGAACGGATAAAAATCCGCCGTCATGCCGTCGGTCGAAGTCACCGCGCGCAGCGCCACCACGTAATCATAAGTGCGCCCGTCGCCCATGACGCCAACGCTTTTCACCGGCAACAGCAGCGCAAAGGCCTGCCAGATGTCGTCGTAGAGGCCGCAGCGCCGGATTTCCTCGATGAAGATCTCGTCGGCGACGCGCAGAATGTCGAGCTTCTCACGGGTGATCGCGCCCGGAATGCGGATCGCCAGGCCTGGGCCTGGAAATGGATGACGGCCGACGAACACCTCGGGCAGGTCGAGCTCGCGGCCAAGCGCGCGCACCTCGTCCTTGAACAATTCGCGCAACGGCTCGACGAGTTTCATGTTCATGCGCGCCGGCAAGCCGCCGACATTGTGGTGCGACTTGATGGTGACCGACGGTCCGCCGGTAAACGACACGCTCTCAATGACGTCGGGATAAAGCGTGCCCTGGGCGAGAAAATCGGCGCCGCCGAGTTTCTTTGCTTCCGCCTCGAACACGTCGATGAAGAGTTTGCCGATGGTCTTGCGTTTCTCTTCAGGGTCTTCAATTCCGGCAAGCGCTTTGAGGAACGTTTCTTGTGCCGCGACGTGCACGAGCGGGATGTTGTAATGATTGCGAAACAACGCGACCACACGTTCGCCTTCGCCGAGCCGCAAAAGGCCGTGATCGACAAATACGCAAGTGACTTGGTGGCCGATCGCCTCATGGATCAGCACCGCCGCCACCGCCGAATCGACACCGCCCGAGAGCCCGCACAACACCTTGCCGTTGCCGACCTGCTTGCGGATGCGCTCAATCGCCTCTTCTTTGAAGGCGCGCATGGTCCAGTCCGGCGCGCAACCGGCGATGTTGCGAACGAAATTCCGGAGCAGCGCCGCGCCGTGCGGCGTGTGCATGACTTCGAGATGGAATTGCGTGGCATAGAAGCGGCGCGCCTCGTCGGCGATCATGGCGATCGGCGCATTCGGCGAAGTCCCGACGGCGGAAAAACCTGACGGCGGCTGGGTGACGCGATCGCCGTGGCTCATCCATACCGGATAGCGCTGGCCGATCTCCCACACGCCCTCGTACAGCGCCGACGGTTTGGTCACTTCCACCTCGGCGCGGCCGAACTCACGATGATGTCCGCCCTCAACTTTGCCGCCGAGCTGCTGCGCCATCACCTGCTCGCCGTAGCAAATGCCGAGCACCGGCACGCCGGCGTCAAAGATTTCCGGCGGCGCGCGCGGGGCGTCCTTGTCGAGCACCGAAGCCGGCCCGCCGGAGAGGATGATGCCCTTCGGCCGCAAGGTCCTGAGCGCGGCTTCGGCCGACTGAAACGGCACCAGCTCGCAATAGACGTGCTCTTCGCGCACCCGGCGCGCGATGAGCTTTGTCACCTGGGAGCCGAAATCGACGATGAGAATGCTGTCGTGCATAGCGGTTAAGGGGCGTATGTGCGGCCCAGGTCTCGCCCGGTCAAGACCGCCCTGCCCGCTTCTCCCCGTTAGCCCGGCGCCCGCATTAGCGCGACGTAAAAGCCGTCCGTGTCGGTCCGCCGCGGCGTCATCAACAGTCCTTCCGCCGACAATAAAGCGGCCGCGCAAAACGATTCGGCCTGTTCGCCAAGGACCGCGGCGGCAACCTCGCGCGGCGGAATGAACGCGTAGTCCGGATGCCGCGCCATGAAATCCCGCACCTGCGCGCCGTTTTCCTCGCCGAGGACCGAGCAGGTCACATAGGCGATACGGCCGCCGGGCTTGACGAGTTCGGCGGCGCGATCGAGCAGCGTCGTCTGCTGAGCGAGGCGCTCCTCCAGCGCGCCGGGGCGCACCCGCCACTTGGCGTCGGGATTGCGCCGCCAGGCGCCGGTGCCGGTACAGGGCGCGTCGATGAGGACAAGATCGATGCGGCCGTTGAGGTCGGTGAGCACGTCCGTCGTGCCGCGCGGCGTGCGCACCTGCACATTGCGCACACCGGCGCGCGCGATCCGCTCGTGAATCGGAACGAGTTGCCGCTTACTGATGTCGGTTGCGTAAATTTGTCCGCGATTGTCCATCGCCGCCGCCAGCGCCAGCGTCTTGCCGCCCGCGCCCGCCGCAAGATCGACGACCTGTTCGCCGGGCTTGGCGCCGGCGAACAGCGCAGCGAGCTGCGAACCCTCATCCTGGATTTCCACCATGCCCTTGCGAAAGGCCGGCTCGGCATGCAGCGCCGGATTCTTGGCGTCCGCGGCAAGCCGGATGCGCAAGCCGATCGGCGACCATTGCGTCGGTTCAGCGTGAAGATCTTCGAGCTTTGGCTGGACCTCGTCGCGCTCGCTGCGAAGCGTATTGACCCGAAGGTCAAGCGGCGCGCGGCGCGCCAGCGCGGCACCCTCGGCTGCGCGGTCGTCGCCGAAGACGCGGGAGAAATACGGATCAAGCCATTCGGGATAATCGCCGAGCACGGCAGGCGGCGCGCCAGAGAGGCTATCGGCGGAGAGCGACGCCTGCTCGGCGGGGGTCAGCGGCGGCGGCGAAAACCGCGCTCCACTGCATAATTTCTCCAGCTCGTCGACGCCAAGCCCGCGTTCCTGGTGCAGCATTCCGAGCAGTACCGCGCGCGGGCTGTTGTCGCCCGCGAGCCACGCCGACGACGATTTGCGCCGCAGCGCGTCGTACACAAGGCCAGCAATGGCGGCGCGATCCGACGAGCCGGCGAAGCGGTGAGAAAGTCCCCAGTCCTTGAGCGCATCGGCCGCCGGGCGCCGGCGCGCTTCGAGGTCGGCGACAACCTCGATGGCGGCCGCAAGACGGGCAGAAGGAATCATGCGGACGCGCGGCCAAAGGCCAAAGTCATATGATTACGCCGGTCAGCACTTCGATAATAAAGAGCGCCCACATGATCATCAGCACCAGGGCGCCGATGGAGTAGAACAAGCCTCGGTACCGCACCACGTTGCTGGTGACGTGTATGTAGGCCTGCAGCACCCGGCAGATGACAAAGATCCACGCCAGCACCACGAACACGATACCGGCGTGCCGGGTTACCCAGGCGAGAATGGTCAGGACGTAAAACAGCACCGGAAGTTCGAACTGGTTGGAAAAGGCGTTCGCAGCCTGGGTCGTGCGTTGCGGCCAGCGCGGCTCGCGCAGCGCGATGTCGTCCGCCCTTACCGCGCCCGAGCTGTAGTCGGCGCGCCGCAGCGCGCCCATCTGCAACATCAAGACGAAGGTAAGAATGACTTCGACAAATAGCGGCAGCAGAACGGCTTGCAGTGACATCGGCTCGATCCTTCACAATTTGACGCTGATGGCGGTCTCGCCCTGGGCGTCGATGAGCGCGCTGCGCCAGGATTTGCCGTCGAACAAAGCTTTCCATACCGCGTCGGCGGTGCCGCCGTGGTTGAGGTTGGCAGTTATCAACAAGCCGCCGGTCCGCAAGAGATTGCGCAAAGCGCCATGCAATGCCGGGACCGGCGCGTTGCCGTCGAAAAAAGCGACGTCGTAACCAGGATCGAGACTGGGCAACACGGTGGCGAAATCGCCTTCGTGGACGGCAATGCGATGATCGAGCCCCGCCGCTATGATGTGTTCGCGGGCGAGCGTCACATGCTCTGGATCGCGCTCGATGCTGTCGACCACGGAATTCGGAGCGCCATGCGCGAACGATAGCGCGGTGTAACCGAGCGCCGTCCCCAGTTCCAGAATACGGCGCGCTGGTACCGCACCGGCCAGTGCCGCAAGCAGCAAACCGCTGTGATAGGGATAAGCGCCGCAGCCATGCCGCGCGCGATGCCGGTCCGTGGCCTTGCGGATTTCCGCGAATGGGTCGGTCGGCGCTTTCCTCACGCCCTACTCGCGGCTCGGATAATTCGGGCTCTCCCGCGTAATCTTCACGTCGTGCACATGGCTCTCGCGCAGGCCGGCGCCGGAAATGCGCATGAACTCGGCCTTGGCGTGAAACTCGGCGAGCGTTTTCGCGCCGACATAGCCCATCGCCGCCCGCAAGCCTCCCGTCAGCTGATGCAACACGTGGCCCGCGGGTCCCTTATACGGGACTTGCCCCTCCACGCCTTCCGGCACGAGCTTCAGCGTGTCTTTGATTTCCTGCTGAAAATAGCGATCGGCCGAACCTCGAGCCATCGCGCCGACCGACCCCATGCCGCGGTACGTTTTGTAGGAGCGGCCCTGGTACAGGAAAACCTCGCCGGGCGTCTCGTCGGTGCCGGCGAGCAACGAGCCGATCATGGCGCAGTCGGCACCAGCGGCCAACGCCTTGGCGAGATCGCCGGAATATTTGATGCCGCCGTCGGCGATCACCGGCGTATCAGTGTGTTTTGCAGCTTCAACCGCGTCTGCGATTGCGGTGAGTTGCGGAACGCCGACGCCCGCGATCACTCTTGTGGTGCAGATCGAGCCCGGACCGATGCCGATCTTGATGGCGTCGGCGCCGGCCTTGATCAACGCTTCGGCGCCTTCCGCGGTGGCGACGTTGCCGGCGACGACTTGCACGGCATTGGACAAGCGCTTGATGCGGCTTACCGCTTCGAGCACGCGCTGTGAATGCCCGTGCGCGGTATCGACGACGACAAGGTCGACGCCGGCCTCGATCAGCGCCTGGCTACGCGCAAATCCGGCTTCACCAACGCCCGTCGCCGCACCGACGCGCAGCCGGCCCTGCTCGTCCTTGCAGGCGAAAGGGTTAGCCACCGCCTTCTCGATGTCCTTCACCGTGATCAGGCCGACGCAGCGATAGTCGGCATCGACCACGAGAAGCTTCTCGATGCGATGCTGGTGCAGCAGGCGCTTGGCCTCCTCCTGGCCAACGCCTTCGCGCACCGTGATCAGCGCTTCCTTGGTCATCAACTCGGAGATTTTTTGCTGCCGATTGGTTGCAAAACGGACATCGCGGTTGGTGAGGATGCCGACGAGCTTCCCGGCCCGGCCGTCGCCGCCGCCTTCGACCACCGGGATGCCTGAAATCCGATGCTCCTGCATCAGCGTCAGCGCGTCGTCGAGCGCCGCGTCCGGGTGAATGGTGACCGGATTGACCACCATTCCGGATTCGAATTTCTTGACTTGGCGGACCTGCGCGGCCTGCATCGTGGGATCGAGATTGCGATGAATGATGCCGATGCCGCCCGCTTGCGCCATGGCAATCGCCATAGGCGCCTCGGTAACCGTGTCCATGGCCGAGGCGACGATCGGGATGTTGAGGGAGATACTACGGGTAATCCGGCTGCGGACGTCCACTTCCGAGGGCATCACATCCGACAGGCCGGGTCTGATCAGCACGTCGTCGAAGGTCAAACCCTCGCGCGGGCTATGCTGCGAGCCGTTCCGCGAGTCGTTATTGATCGCCATTGCCAACTCCGCTTGTGCCCCGCGATGGGCAGGGCTGATGCGGGCCTACAGGAAGCGCCGAGCGGAGGGTGAGATGCAACACCGCGCACGAGCATTCGCCCGTGGGCGCCTCCTCGACCGCAAAGGGCCCGCTTTTGGATTGGCGGCGGTTCCTAGCATGTCCGCGCTGTGATTCATAGATGGTGGTACGCCGCTTAATCGGCCAGTACACAAGAAGTAAAGTGACCGCGCATCCAATGAACGAATGCGAGAAATCTGCGGGTTTTGCCCTGATATTACGGGCGAAACCATGAGGCGCCTGTCGGCGGCAATAGTGCTGGCCTGCGCCCTGCCGATCATGCTCGCCGGCGCTGCTCCCGCGCAGGATTCCGCGGATGAGCGGCGCTGTACCGGGCCGGCGCGCTCCGCGCCGGAAGAGCGAATCGCTTCCTGCACGGCGGTCATTGCGTCGGGCAAATATCAGGGCGCCAACCTCGCGGTCCTGCATCAGGACCGGGGGCTCGCGCAGCGCGCCAAAGGCGACCTAGGCGCCGCCGCAGACGACTTCAGCGAAGCCATCAAGCTCAATCCCGACTATGCCCGTGCCTTGGCCGAACGCGGCAGTGTCCGGGTCGCCCAGCACGAGCTCGATGACGCCATCGCCGACCTCAACAACGCCATCAAGCTCGATGCGACCGACGCGAAATCGTTCATGACCCGCGGCAATGCCTTCGACGAAAAACACGACTTCGACAGCGCTATCGCCGATTACAACGAAGCCATCAGGCTGTCGCCGAATTATGCCGCCGCTTATTTCAATCGCGCGCTGGCGTTTCGCCGCAAGGGCGATTTCGAGCACGCACTTGCCGACTATAACCAAGCCATCAAGCTCGACCCGAAAAACGCGTCCGCTCTGAACAATCGCGGCATCGCCTGGTTCGAGAACGGCGACATCGACCGCGCTATCGCCGACTACAATGCCGCGCTCCGCGTCGATGGCAATTTTGCGCCCGCCTATAACAACCGCGGCGATGCCTGGCGGGCCAAGGGCGACAGCGTGCGCGCGCTTGCGGATTTCGACCACGCCATCCAGCTCTCACCGCAATTCGCGCTCGCCTTCGACAATCGCGGCCTGGTCTATTATCAGAAGCACGATCTGGATCGCGCCGTTGCCGATTTCGACACCGCAGTTCGGCTCGATCCGAACAACGCCGCCGCCTACAGCAATCGCGGCAATGCCCGCGACGACAAAGGCGATCGCGACGGCGCAATCGCCGACTACAATGCGGCGATCCAGCTCGATCCGCAAAATGCACGCTTTTATTACGACCGCGGCGTTGCTTATCGCCGCGCCGGCGATATCGAGCGCGCCTTGACCGACTTGAGCGAAGCTATCCGCCTCGATCCGCGCCACGCCGGCGCCTACAACGAGCGCGGCTACGCCTATTATCAAAAACGCGATTTCGATCGCGCCATCGCCGATTACGATCAAGCCGTCAAGCTCAATCCGAAATTCGCGGTGGCCTACAACAACCGCGGCAATGCTTACGACGATAAGGGCAACACCGACCGGGCGATCGTCGATTACAACGAGGCGCTGCGCGCCGACGCCAATTACGCCGCCGCCTTCTATAACCGCGGCATCGCGTATCGCCACAAGGGCGACATTGACGGCGCCATCGCCGATTACGACCAGGCCATCAAGCTCAATCCCACGGCGGCGGCGTACAACAATCGCGGCAGTGCGTGGCTGGGCAAAGGGGAAAACGACCGGGCCAGCGCCGACTTCGAGCAAGCCATCAAGCTCGATCCGCGCTCCGCAGACGCCTATATAAACCGCGGCAACGCCGAGCGGGACC
>DATNNI010000507.1:0-4046 GCA_035601915.1 Xanthobacteraceae bacterium | reverse complement strand
CGCACGAGCTTCTCGCGAATTCCCGCCGCGACCTCGGCAAATCCGAATCGACCCTGCTCCTCGGCCAGTCGCGCGTGAAACACGACCTGGAACAGCAGGTCCCCGAGTTCCTCGCGCAGTCGCCCCGGATCCCCGCGCGCGATTGCGTCGGCCACCTCGTAGGCCTCTTCCAGCGTATAGGGCGCGATGGTCGCGAAATTCTGCTCCAGGTCCCACGGGCAGCCGGTTTTGGGCGTGCGTAGCGCCGCCATGATTTCGATCAGCCGGGCGATATCGCGCGAAGGGGTCATGACAGCTTTCCCAGTTGCGGCGGAAAGCTATCAGACCCCTCGTCGCGCCGCGATGGCGCCGGCCGGCTGTTAATAAATGGCGCGTCTAGAGCCGATGACTTCTCTTCGAATCGTCATCCCGCTCTAGCTTGTTCAGGGAGCATGATCTTTCCCGAAAACCGGTGTCCACTTTTCGGGATCATGCTCTAGTGACCGGAATTGTCGCCGCGCCGGCTCGCCTCGAACAGGAACCAGGTGCGCCGCTCGGCCTCGTCGATCCAGTTCTCCAACATGCTGGTCGTGGCGACGTCGCCACCCTTGTCCGTGATCTCGTGCGCTTCGCGCATCGCCTCGATCAATGACTTGTTGTCGTTCATCAGTTCGCGCAGCATTTCGACCGGCGGCACAAAATTCTCGTTGTTATCCTCGATGCCTTGCAGTTTCGAAATCTGGCCGATCGAGCGGATGGTCGTGCCGCCAATCTTGCGGACCCGCTCGGCGATATCGTCGGTGATGGCGAAGATCTGATCGCCATGCTGGTCGAGCAACAGGTGATAATCGCGGAAGTGCGGTCCGCTGACGTGCCAATGAAAATTCTTGGTCTTGAGGTAGAGCGCAAAAGTCGTAGCCAGGATTTCATTGAGCTTGGCGGAAATCTTGCTGACAGCATCCGGCGACAGGTCGGTCGGCGTGTCCAGCGGTGCCGCAGTCTTGCGACGCGTGTCGTTTGATTTGCTCACGGCGGGGATCCCTTGGTGCAATTGGCGAGGTTGGAAAACAAGCGCCCGGCCGCCGCAAGCCGGCGTGCAGGGCGCGGGGAGAAACCATAGCAAAAGCCTTTGGTTCCGTCTCCGGCGTCCAAACCCGCTTCAAGACACTTCATGGCTGATTCGCATAAGAGATATTATGGAATATAACGCCAAAGCCCTTATGAATGTGGTTTTTTACGCGCCGCACGGCCCGTCTCGCGGCGCAGGCCTTCGCCTCAATGATCTTCGACTTTAATGGTCATACCGTCGAATGCCGGCTCGACCCGCGGCGGCAATTCGCGGCGTAATTTGTCGTAGTCGAGATCGGAGTGAAGATTAGTCAGGATCGCCCGGCGCGGTTTGAGGCGTTCGATCCAACCGAGCGCATCGGCAACCGAGAAATGGCTCGGGTGCGGCCGATAGCGCAGCGCGTCCAAAATCCACACGTCGACGTCGGCCAGAGCGGCAACGCTCTCAGCCGGTAAATCGCTGAGGTCGCACGAATACGCCACCCTGCCGAAGCGAAATCCGAAAGACGGCGTATCGCCGTGGGCTTGCAGGATCGGTAGACCGGTGATCGGGCCTCCTCGTCCGTCGATTGTGATTGGCCGGCCGGCGGCGAAATGATGCTGCCGGACGATCGGCGGGTAGTCGCTGCCCGGCGGGGATTCGAAGCAATAGTCGAACCGCGCCCGGACGGACTTCGCCGTGTCGGCGTCAAGATAGACATCCACCAAGCGCCGCTGGCTGATAAAGAACGCGCGCAGGTCGTCGATACCGTGAGTGTGGTCGGCATGCTCGTGGGTGTAGAACACGCCGTCGAGCGAGTCGGCTTTGGCGTCGAGAAGCTGCTCGCGCAGGTCAGGCGGGGTGTCGATCAAGACCCGCGTCACACCGCCTGGTCCAAGGCGCTCGACCAAGAACGAAGTGCGCCGGCGGCGGTTCTTCGGATTGTTCGGGTCGCAATCGCCCCAGCCGAGCGCGGGCCGCGGTACGCCCCCCGAAGAGCCGCAGCCGAGAATGGTAAAGCGGAGGCTCATGCCGCGGGCACGCTTTGCGCCAGTCGGCGCTGCAAATCTCCGCTGGTCGGCCGCGGTACCTTGCGAAACAGTGCAAAGAAGTTGTCGGTTGTTTGCTGCGCGATTTCCTCGAAAGGCACGCCGCGGGCCTCGGCCAGAACTTTGGCGACTTCGCCCACATAGGCCGGCTCGTTACGCTTGCCGCGAAACGGGCTCGGCGCCAGATACGGCGAATCCGTCTCGACCAGAATGCGATCAGCCGGCAACTCGGCGGCGATGGCGCGCAGCGCCGCCGAATTCTTGAAGGTCAGAATGCCGGTAAAGGAGATGAACAGTCCGAGCGCGATGGCGCGGCGCGCGAGTTCTGGCCCGCCGGTGAAACAATGAAGCACGGCGGGGAAGGCGCCCTGCCCCGTTTCCTCCTCGAGAATCCGTGCGGTGTCGGCGTCGGCCTCGCGCGAATGAATGACTAACGGCAACCCGCTGTCGCGCGCCGCTTTGATGTGGGTGCGAAATCCGCGCTCCTGCGCAGCGCGCGGCGAGCGCTCGTAGTGGTAATCGAGCCCGGCCTCGCCGATGGCGACGACTTTTGAATGCTGGGCGCGCGACAGGAGGTCGGCCGCGGTGATATCGAGCTCTTCGTCGGCGTGATGCGGATGCGTGCCCACCGAGCAATACACATCGGGAAAGCGCTCGGCGATGGCCAGCAACTCGGCGTGGCGCGCAACGCGGGTCGAGATAGTGACCATGCGCGCGATGTCTGCCGCGCGGGCGCGGCCGACGACGGCATCAAGCTCGCCGGCGAAATCAGGAAAATCGAGATGGCAGTGACTGTCGATCAGCATCTATTGCGCGGCTTGTGTTTCCCGCTCCACGTATCGCGGGAAGACCGGGGCTGGGGCCGGCAATGTCGCTCCGGCCGCGATCCTTGCGCCGAAATCCGCGAAGCTGCGGCGATCCGCTGGAATTGCCAGCAAATCCAAAAGTTTGCCCGCCGACTCCGGCATGAAAGGCTGACACAAAATGGCGACTTGGCGCAGAACTTCAGCGGTGACGTAAAGCACCGTGCCCTGCCGCGCCGGATCGGTTTTCGCCAATGCCCACGGCGCCTCGCCGGCGAAGTAGCGATTGGCGTCGGCGACCACTGCCCAGACCGCATTGAGCACGTGATGCAGTTGCTGGGTCGTCATGAAGTCTCGCGCCTTCGCAATCATGGCGTCGGCGGCGGCAAGGAGCGTCTCGTCGGTGGCACTGAAGGAACCGGGCTTGGGCAACGCACCGCCGAATTGCCGCGCCACCATGGTGAGCGAACGCTGGGCCAGGTTGCCAAGATCGTTGGCAAGGTCGGCGTTAATACGATTGATAATCGCCTCATGGCTGTAATTGCCGTCCTGACCGAACGGCACCTCGCGCAGAAAGAAATACCGCAACGGATCGGCGCCGTAGGCTTTCACCAGGTCGAAGGGGTCGATGACGTTACCGACCGACTTCGACATTTTTTCTCCGCGGTTGAACAGAAAGCCGTGCGAGTAAATGCGCTTCGGCACGGCAACGCCGGCGGAGAGCAAAAATGCCGGCCAGTACACCGCATGAAAGCGCACAATGTCCTTGCCGATCACGTGCAGATCGGCCGGCCAGAAGCGGCGGAATTTTTCACTGTCGACGTCGGGATAATCGACCGCGGTGAGGTAGTTGGTCAGCGCATCGACCCAGACATACATCACGTGCCGCGGATTGCCGGGCACCCGCACGCCCCAGTCGAACGTAGTGCGCGAGATCGACAAGTCCTTCAGGCCGCCTTTGACGAAGCTCATGACTTCGTTGAAGCGTTCACGCGGCAGCACGTAGTTGGGATCGCTGGCGTAAATCTCCAGAAGCTTGTCCTGATAGGCCGAGAGCCGGAAGAAATAGCTCTCCTCCTCTACCCATTCGACCGGCGTGCCGTTAGGACCGATGCGCACATTCGCTGCGTCGAAGCGGGTTTCGCTCTCGTCGTAATAAGCTTCGTC
>DATNNI010000506.1:0-3211 GCA_035601915.1 Xanthobacteraceae bacterium | reverse complement strand
GGCCGACGTCGAGGCGATGATCGATCACGCGGTGAAATCGTTCGGACGCATCGATTGCCTGGTCAACAACGCCGGCGTCCCCTCGCCGATGGTGAGCATCACCGAGATCGACGCCGCGACCATCGATCAGCTCCTGGCGGTCAATGTCCGCGGCGTGCTGCTCGGCATCAAGCATGTCGCGCCGGTAATGCTGCAACAGAAGTCCGGCAGCATCATCAATGTCGGCAGCATCGCCGGCCTGCGCGGCGGCGTCTCAGGCCACATTTACTCGGCCACCAAGGGCGCCGTGCATGCGCTGTCGCGTTCGGCGGCCGCCGAGCTCGGCGAAAAAGGCATCCGGGTCAACGCGCTGATCCCCGGCGGCATCGTCACCGGCATCTTCGCCAAGAATGCCGGCATCGAAGGATCGAAGGCCGACAAGGTGACGGATCTTCTCAAAGTCGCCTTCGCTACGCTGCAGCCGATCCCGCGCGCCGGCCTGCCGGAAGATATCGCGCGCGCCGCGGTGTTTCTCGCCAGCGATGCGTCGAGCTTCGTCAACGGCCAGGACATCGTGGTCGACGGCGGCATGGGTAGCGTGACGCGGGGATGGACGGTGAGCGCCACAGGCCGCGCGGAAATGAACCGGCGGCTCAAGGAAGCGGCGGCGGCGCTATAGGAAATCTCCTCGTCGTTGTCTCGATGATTCGGTTCGCAATAATTACAAGCTGCACGCAACCGTTGTCGCGTGCTACGAGTTGCCGTCCGCTCAAACAGAGAAACAACCAGGGAGAAACGCCGATGGCTCAACTCGTCGTCATGTACAAAACACCGAAAGACGCCGCCGCATTCGACAAGCATTATGCCGAAAAGCACATTCCGATCGCCAAGAAGATCCCGGGTTTGCGAAAATACGAAGTGAGCAGCGGCCCGGTCGCGACACCCGCCGGCCCTTCCGCCTATCACCTGGTCGCGACGCTGACCTTCGACAATCTCGCCGCAATTCAAAGCGCGTTCGGCAGCGCCGAAGGCCAAGCCGCAGCGGCCGACGTGGGGAACTTCGCCAGCGGCGGCGCGGAAATGTTTCTGTTCGATACCAAGCCGGCTTGAACGAAGCGCCAGCCTCGCCGCGCCCATTTGCCAATGCGCAGCTTTTGGCTACGCTACGCCGGAAACCCGCTGGAGGGGTCATGCGCAAGATTGCCGCCATAGCGCTGTTGATCGCGGCCTGTGCCGCGCCGAGTGTGGTCAACGCCGACGGAATGGAAGTGAAGCACTGGCGCCACATCGGGCGCGGTTGCGGTTTTGACGGCCGGATCTACCACGAAGGCCAATTCTGCACGCTCGCATGCCGCTTCGCTTCGTGCATCACGCAAACCTGCCATCACGGACACTGGGTCATCCCGCCCGCCACCTGCCCGGCCGGCTTCGGCTGTTCGGAATTTTGCTAGAGCCGGCGGCATTCCTGCGGCGCCCGAAGCCATGATCCGCAAGCTGCCGTCCGGGAAATACCGGCTTTATTCGCGCAAGACCGATCCGAAAACCGGCAAGCGCCGCAATCTCGGCACCTTCGCCAGTCGCGCGGCGGCGGAGAAGCACGAGCAAGCGGTACAGTATTTCAAGCGGCATTGAGTACGTTCAACCCTGCCCCGCGAGCGGGCCGGGATCCAATTCCGCATCCGTTCCCGCCATATTTCATTCAACCTTTCGCCCATCTGGTAAAGCATCGTTGCCGCTGCGAATGGGCGCGCCTTGATTGAACCAATCGCCGGCGCCAGACTTCTTAGGTCAGGGCGATGCTGCAACTGCGAAATCGGATTTTCTCATGCGTTCAGCTCACGTGCGTGCCGCCGCGTTCGGCGTAGTGCTCGCGGCCGGTCTCGCCGTGCCCGCCCGCGCCGAAATCATAGTCAATATCGACAAAACAACGCAGACCATGAACGTCGCGGTCGACGGCGCCCAGCGCTACGTTTGGCCGGTATCGACCGGCCGCCCGGGCTATGACACGCCAAACGGCACGTTCCGGCCGAACCGCATGGACGCCGACCATTTGTCCCAGGAATGGGACAATGCGCCGATGCCGCATGCGATCTTTTTCGACCTCAACGGACACGCCGTCCACGGCTTTTTCGACGTGAAACATCTCGGCAGCCCGGTGTCCCATGGCTGCGTGCGCCTTTCGCCAGATCACGCCGCCACGCTGTTCAAACTCGTCAGCGGCGAAGGCATGAAGGCCACGACGGTCGTGGTGTCGGGCCGCGCTCCGGCGGGGCGAATGCCGGAAGTGGCGCGCCGCCAAATCCCGCAACAGGCCGCTCCGGACGATCCGGGCCGCCAGCCGATGCAGATCATGCCGGATTACGCCCAACAGGCGCCGCCGCAGGGTTACGCGGTAGCTCCGCAACCGGGCTACGCGCCGCCGCAAGGTTACGTCCAGCAGGGTTATGCGCCGCCGGCGCAACAAGGTTATGCGCAGGCGCAGGTGCCGCCCGGCTATCCGCCGCCTCCGGGCTATGACCAGCAAACTTACTATCGGCAGGCGCAGCCTTACGACGGGCAGCAGGGCTATTACCGGCAGCCGGTCCAGCCGCCGCCACCGCGGCAGTTCTTCTTATTCCAGGGCGACTGAGTCGTTTCAGGCGGCGGCGCGGTGCATGGAAGCGCCGTCGCGCACCCCCGTGATCGCCTTCACCGATTTCTCGATCGCGATCCACAGCCGCGCCATTTCGTTCGCCGCCAGCGAATCGGCGGCGTATTCCTTAGCGCCCGCGCCTTCGGCCAAAGCCAGCGAGAAATTCGCGCGTTGCGTGACCTGGCCGCCCCAAACCGGAATGCCGAGTTCGAGCAGATTTTCGCGCGCGTAAGTGACCATCGGCGATTCGACGTCCTGACGGCGCGCCGGCGCGGCGTTGATGACCACCGCATAGGGTTTGCGCATCTTCCTGGCGAAGGCCACGGTCTCCTTGACCGACTCGATGTCGAACACGCTTGGGCGGCATGGCACGACGACCAACGTCGCGGTGCGTATCGCATCGGCCACGCTCGCCGCCATGGTCGGCGGCGTGTCGACCAGCACCCAGTCAAAACCCTCGCGTTTTGCCGCCTTGATGACGTCGGCGACGCCGCGCGTCGCCGCCTGCAGCGGCAAACTCTCGGCGTTGCGCAGCTTGTGCCACAGCGTCAGCGAGCCCTGCGGATCGGCATCGACCAGCAAGCAGCTGCGCGACGGCTT
>DATNNI010000505.1:0-4244 GCA_035601915.1 Xanthobacteraceae bacterium | reverse complement strand
CAAGGACCGGAATGGGCTTTCAAAGACGAATTGAAAAATCCGCTTACTAATCCACACGGTATCGAGAAGTGCACCGTCGGCGTCTATCACCGGCCGTCGCCCAGTGACCCATTTCGCAGGATCGTTCATACCGTCTATTGGGACGAGTTCGCGCCGATCCTCCGAACTGCGGATGAAGATTCTTACGAATGGGTCGGGAGCGGCAGCTATTACCCGGACGGACACAAGAAGGCCGGCGAGGAAAAACAATATAAGCGCCTCAAGGCCGGGGCGGAAGTCATGTTGCGTCTCGATCCGAAGAAAGACGCATGGGTCAAATCCGGCCGCAATCAAATCGCCAAGTGCGCCGAAATGGGCGTCCTGCGCAAAGGTTGGCCGGAAGATTTATCGCGCGTCTATGCCGAAGAGGAAACGCACCGCGCGCAAACGATTGATGGCGTCGACTACGAAGATTTGACGCCTTCTCAAATGGCGACACAGGCCGATAGCGACAAGCGCCTCGATTTGATTGGAGGTCCGGCTATTTCTGTGAGCCTCGATAATACCGGCATCCTGGAGCGCGTGCCGATCGGTCAATTCGCCGACAAGGTGATTGAAGCAACAAAGGAACTGGCAGCGGGCGATATCGCGTCGTTCCAGATTCGCAACCGCGTCGCGCTTCAAGAGTTTTGGGCGCACAATAAAACCGACGCTCTTGAGTTGAAAAAGAAACTTGAGGCGCGATCATGAGCGATACGCGCCTATCATTCGCGGCGTGCTATTCCGATTGGAAGCTAATCAAAACGCGCGGCGTGGTTCAGGTGGTATTGGAACTTCCCGTGGAGAAATCCAACGAAGCGTATGAGGCGCTAGGGGGAATGCCAACCAGCCATGAGGTATGGTGCGCCGTTGCCATTCTTGATTTGAAGAAAGCCAGCGGGCCGCTATTCGAGGAAAAGACCAATCCCGAACCGAAGCCGAAAGCACCGCGCACTCCGGTAGCGATTGACAAACGCTTAGCCCAACGCGCCGGGATTCTCTCGACTGATCCGATCTTCTGGAAATACCTTGAGCACATAAGCCAGATGACGGACGTCAACGAGACGGAAGCGGCGGCCTATATCCGGACAAAATGCGGCGTTGAATCTCGCTCGGAAATCGTTGTCGGTTCGGAGGCGGCCGAGGCTTTCGACGGCATACAAACCGAGTTTGTTACATGGCGAGACGCCGATAAGTTCGTGGAGACACGATGAGCAAGATTGCAGAAGCCGCCTTCGGCGATCTCTTCTATCCGGAGCGGCCAGGATTCAAGGAGCCGACGACATCGAAAGATGCCGCTCGGGCCATGGCATCATCTGCGCCGCTATTGCGCGAGCGCGTCTTTGCCGCGATCCGGTCCGCTGGGCCGCGCGGGATGACGCCCGACGAAGCCGCGACCGCAATCGGAGAAACGGTTCTCGCCGTCCGCCCACGTGTGACAGAGCTTTCGAAGGGCACCCACGTTCGCATCATTCCGACTGGCGAGCGCCGAACCAACGCAAGCGGCTTGCGCGCCAAGGTTTGGAGGGCTGCATAATGGTATCCCGTCCGCTCACCGATGCTGAAACGCTGCTCGAGATTGAGGCGCTGATCGAATCTTTCCGCTGGGCAAGAGGTGACACGGCCGCGCCGGAGAATAAAACCTATCTCGCATTAAAGGCGATGGCCGACGATCTGCGGGGACGCCAAGCAAATCGCATCGGCGAAGCGCAGGCGGAATTGCAGAAAGCAATCGACGCCGCCGCAAAGACAAAAACCATACTCGGCTATGAAATAAATCATCTGCGCAGGATCGCGGAAGAGACGATCGGGCGGTGGCCGGTAATCCGCCAGGCTCTTGAACGGTTCGGCGCTAACATGGGGCAACCGCAATGAACGTTGAAAAAATACTTGATGCCGTCCTGGCGCAACACGTCGCCATTGTCGGCAAGACCGGTGCGGGAAAAACGTCGACCGAAAAGCTGGCCGTCGAGCATGTCGTCGCGGCGGGCGCGCGGGTTTGCGTCCTTGATACGATCAAATCCGATTGGTGGGGCATCACATCTAGCGCCAGCGGTAAGCGTGCCGGGTTGCCATTCCGCATTCTCGGCGGTCCGCGAGGCCAT
The DNA here is from genome assembly GCA_035601915.1 of Xanthobacteraceae bacterium. Taxonomy (GTDB): domain Bacteria; phylum Pseudomonadota; class Alphaproteobacteria; order Rhizobiales; family Xanthobacteraceae; genus BOG-931. Next base: position 2,121 of record DATNNI010000505.1, on the reverse strand, counting down.
GTTCCGCTTCATTCTAATGCCGGCAAGGTGATCGGTAATCTTGTCGCCACAGGAAAACTTCCGCTGTCGGTAATCGACATGGCCGACTTTGAGGCCGGCGGCGTTCAGCGGTTCTTCGTCGATTTTGCGCAATCTCTTTTCCGCAATATGCGCGGCGTCGTTTACCTTGTTATCGAGGAAGCGCATGAGGTTGCCCCGAAAGAGCGCGCTGGCTTTGGGGCTGAGAACCTTTCAATCCATTGGGCAAAGAAACTCTCGACTGGCGGTAGGTCCAAAGGGATTCGGCTTATCGTCGCTACGCAACGGGTACAGTCGCTTCACAACGCCGTCCTTGGAAGTTGCGAGACGATCATCGCCCACCGACTCACAACTCCGGCGGACCAAGAGCCAATTCTGAAATGGCTCAAAGCAAACGCCGACAAAGAGACACAGGCGAAGGTAGCCGAATCAATGTCGTCGTTGCCGACAGGAACCGGCTACGTTTGCTCTGGTGAGGCCAAGATATTTGAGCGCGTAGCCTTTCCAAAGTTCAAGACCTACGACAATTCCAAAACACCGACCGGTGAAGAGGCCGAGATCGATGTTGCGACGGCACCGGTCGATCAGGATGAACTGCGCTCGATTATTGGCGATGCCGTTACCGCCGCCGAGGCGGACGACCCGAAGGCGTTGCGAAAGAGGATTGCCGAAAAGGATAGGGAAATTAGTAACCTCAAAACGTCAAGGCCGTCTGAGGTTTTGACCGACCCCAACGAAATCGCAAGCGCCGAGGAACGCGGCTTCGGACAAGCGGAGCGAAAGCTTAAAGCCGCGATGCAGCGCGAAGTACACCGCAAGATCAAGGAAGCGCTCGCTGTCGTCCGCAAGCATGCGGCCGACGCTATTGATCGCGTCGATGATGAACTGCGCGAGATCAACGCCAAGGACGCGAAGCTTTCCGCAGACTTCGAACTACCCCCGGCACCGAAGTCGGTCGCGCCCCGCGCCGTGCCAAGCGTGCCGCCGCGAATGCTGTCAGGCATCAAGCCGATTGCCAAAAACGGCAACGCGGCTGGGATTGATCGCTCCCTGCAGAAAATCGTCGACGCTATCCGTTGGTGGAACGTCATGGGCGTTCCGGCACCAAGCCACGCGCAAGTGGCCTTTGTTGCCGGCTATTCTCACAAGTCCGGAACATGGTCGACCTATCTCAGCCGATTGCGATCCGGAGCCTATATTGAAGGACGCGGCGACCTCATCCTGACGGCACAGGGCGCGGCGGTCGCCAATGAACCGATAGCACCGCCGTCAGGCGATCAGTTACGCGCCACAGTTATCGGCAAGGTTGATAATTCGCTGGCAAAAATCCTGGGGCCGATCATCGACGCTCATCCGAACGGCCTTACTCACGAAGAGGCCGGCGCGGCGGCGGGCTATAGTCCGACGTCGGGAACGTGGTCGACTTACCTTAGCCGACTCCGGTCTCTCGAGTTGATCGAGGGCCGCGGCGAACTGAGAGCGCAGGATTGGCTGTTTCCGTGACCGAACTTCGCCAGCGCCAGCCGCGCGTCGAGAACAAGGCTTTCCTCGCCTTCGTCCGCGAGCAACCGTGCTGCACTTGCGGAAGCCGACATAACGTCCAGGCCGCGCATGTCAGGATGGCGTCGCCGACGCACGGAAAGCGGGAAACTGGAAAAGGCGAGCGGCCGAGCGACCGTTTTTGCGTCCCACTCTGTGTTGGTTGCCACATGGACGACCCCGGCGCGCAGCACAAAGTTGGCGAGAGGCGATTTTGGCGCTGCAATAACGTCGACCCGTTTGCCGTAGCGGCGACGCTTTATGCGGAGTTTGAAAATGAGCAAGCCAATCGGTGAGCGCGAGGCAGGACTCCGCGCCATGCGGGAAGCGAACGCAAAGGAATCGGTCAGTTCTCCGACGAAGGCGTCTCCCACGGATGCTGCGGCCGATTCGCCTCCATCTCCCACTCGTTCCAAGCGAGCAGGAAAGCCGCGACCGCGACACAAGCCGACCCAATCCAAATAAAATCCGTCATCGGATCGCCAAAAAAGAGGGCGCCGGAGGGGGTGTTCCGGCGCCCAAGCAGACACGGATATCAAACAGAGGGTAGTGAGCGGACCTTAC
>DATNNI010000504.1:0-6529 GCA_035601915.1 Xanthobacteraceae bacterium | reverse complement strand
AACGCCGCCAGCCGCTCTTGTTCGTCGAAATCAATACCGGCGCCGAGCCGCAAAAAGCCGGCATCAAGCCGCAAGAGGCCGACGGATTTATCGCCCTTTGCCAGGATCGCTACGGCCTGAAGATCGCGGGGCTAATGTGCGTTCCGCCCGCGGACGAGGCCCCAGCCCCACATTTCGCGCTGACTGCGCAAATCGCCAAGCGGAACGGACTTGAACTCCTGTCCATGGGGATGAGCGCCGACTTTCGCATCGCCATCGCGTTCGGTGCCACGCATGTGCGCGTCGGGACAGCCATTTTTGGTTCACGCGCGGGCAAAGCCGAGGATCGAGATGAAGCTAGTTATGAATCGTGATTCTCGTCTTTGGCCCGATCCGCGGCAATATTCGCCGCAGATCCTCCAATCGAAGCGCCACACAGCCCGCGGTTGAGGTAAATCCGGGCCGGGCCACATGGATGAAAACCGCGCTGCCGCGACCGGCCACCCGGGGCCGTACGTTATGGTCGATTTCAATGAAGAGGTCATAGAGGCCGTCGTTACGCCAGAGCCGGTCGCCTGGTTCATTGGCCGACCGCATCACCGGGTGGTTATAGTTTCGATCAGCGGGATCCTCGCTCCAGGCGGCTCCACGGCTAATACGGCGGGTCGGCAGCGGGCTGGGCGGATGGCTCAATCGGTCCGGCCGCCACCACAATCGCAGCGGACGAAACCGCCCGCGCGGCGTCCCGCCGTCTCCCTCGCGCTTATCGGCCTTGATGCCGCCCCGGCCCAACGCCACCGGCACTGTTAGCGGACCGGCTTGCATCAAGCCTTGCGACCTGCGCCCCGGCAGCGCCCGCACTTCGATATTGCGGAGGAATATCCTACGCATTTAAGGCCGCCCTCCGGAAAGCAAATTCCCAAGTGCCGCTTGTGCCTGTATCCTTGGATGTTACTACGTCGCGCCAGTGTGGCGGTTCGGAAGTCCGCACGCAGCGAATCGCGGCCGAAGCGGCTTTGCGCCGATTGGAATAGCGTCGCTGCCCGATAAGACGGCTGCGGTGGGGGGTCTTGGTAGATGCCGAATACCCGTAAGCTGCTCATCGTCGACGATGATGCCGAATTGCGTGATGCGTTGACCGAGCAGCTCTCGTTACATGAGGAGTTTGAGGCCGTCGCGGTCGAAAACGGCAGCAAGGGTGTCCAGGCGGCAAAAACCGGGCAAATCGATCTGGTCATCATGGATGTTGGGCTGCCCGACATCGACGGCCGCGAAGCGGTGCGCATCCTGCGCAAGAACGGCTTCAAGGCGCCGATCATCATGCTCACCGGCCACGACACCGATTCCGACACCATCCTCGGTCTGGAATCGGGCGCGAACGATTATATCGCCAAGCCGTTCCGCTTTGCCGTCCTGCTGGCGCGCATCCGTGCGCAATTGCGGCAGCACGAAGCCAGCGAAGACGCGATTTTCACGATCGGTCCCTATACTTTCCGGCCGAGCTCGAAGCTCCTGCTCAGCCCAAAGGGCAACAAGGTCCGGTTGACCGAAAAGGAAACCTCGATATTGCGCTATTTGTACCGCGCCGGGCAGCGGCCGGTGTCCCGTGAAACCTTGCTGCAGGAAGTGTGGGGTTACAATTCGGGAGTGACCACACACACGCTTGAAACCCACATCTATCGGTTACGCCAGAAAATCGAGAAGGATGCCGCCACCCCCGCTATCCTGGTCACTGAGGCGGGCGGTTATAAGCTCGTTCCGTAAGCCGCTTCCATCATGACCATCGAGGACGATATCGCGTTCCTGCAGCGGATCCCGATCCTGCGCCCGCTCGGCGCGACCGCACTGCGGATTTTGGCTATCGGCGCGGAAAGCTCCTACCTCGAGCGCGGACAGGTGCTGTTCAAGGCGGGCGATACCGCCGACGGCGGCTACATCGTACAGAAGGGTTCGTTCCAGCTCGACCCCGAAAAGGTCGGCGAGAACGAGTTGATCGCTGGTCCCGGCACGTTGCTGGGCGAGTCGGCTTTGTTCACGGAGACGCGGCGCCCCGCCACCGCCACGGCGCTTGAAGTCTCGATGGTGCTCCGCATCTCGCGGGGCATGTTCGTCAAGATGCTCGAAGGCTACCCCGACGCCGCCGAGCGTTTACGCGACCTCATCGCCGCGCGCGCCGATGAATGGGCAAGAGACTTCGAAAACGTTCGCTCGGCGCTCAACCCCGACGGCGAGTCCAACCAACAGTGAGTGCCGCGCGGTCTGTGTGCACGTAGTACAGCGAACGCATTAAAGCTCCAAAGTCGCCGTCACCGGGACGTGATCCGACGGCCGTCTGCCGCTCCGGTATTCCTTGCCGACGGCGATGGCCGACACGCGGCCGGCCAGCGCATCCGACGTCCAAATGTGATCGAGCCGCCTGCCCTTGTCCGCGCGCTGCCAATCCGGCGAGCGGTAGCTCCACCAGGTGTAAAGCTTGGTCGGCTCGGGCACGAAGCCGCGCACCGCGTCGATCCAGCCGCCGGCCTTCTGCAGCGCGAGAAGCTTTTCGCTCTCGACCGGCGTGTGCGACACCACCGAAAGAAGCTGCTTGTGACTCCACACGTCACATTCGAGCGGAGCGACATTGAGATCGCCGACGATGATTGCGCGTTCCGACGCAGCCGATTTCAACGCGTCGCTGGCGCGCATTTCGTCGAGGAAGGCGAGCTTGTGGGCGAATTTCGGATTGACCGCGGGATCGGGGACATCGCCGCCCGCCGGCACGTAAAAGTTATGCAGCGCGATCGGATCTTTTAGGCCGGCGCGCTCGCCCAGCACGATGCTGACATGCCGGCAATCGTTCTTGTCGCAAAAAATCCGGACCGCCTTCGACTCGAACGGCAACCGTGAGATGACGACGACGCCGTGATAGCCCTTCTGGCCGTTGAGCGCGACGTGTTCGTAGCCGAGACGGCGAAACCGCTTGATGGGGAAGCTGTCGTCCGGGCATTTGGTTTCCTGTAGACACAGAATGTCCGGACGGGCCGCGTTGACAAATTTGGCGACGAGATTGATGCGGAATCGCACCGAGTTGATGTTCCAGGTGGTAACGGTAATTTTCATCTGTGATGCGTTATATGCGAAAGCGAAAATAAGAACACAACCCCGGCCGGAAATGCGATAATCGCGCGGACATCGCCAGCGGCCACCGGCGATGACTGCTCTTCCGGAACGAAGCATGCAGCAGCCGAATAAGCGTCCGCATGTCGTGATAATCGGCGCCGGATTCGGCGGCCTGGAAGCATGCCGCGCGCTTTCCGGCGCCGAGGTCGACGTGACGCTGGCGGACGCGCAAAATCACCATTGTTTCCAGCCGCTGCTCTATCAGGTGGCGACCGCGGCGTTGTCGCCCGGCGACATTGCGTGGCCGATCCGCGCCATCGTCCGCGGCCAGAAAAACGTCCGCGTGATCATGGCGCAGGTGACCGCCATCAATGTGGCGGCGCATCGCGTGCATACCGCCGAACTCGACGTGGATTATGACTATCTCGTGCTGGCGACCGGCGCGACGTATTCCTATTTCGGCCACGACGGATGGGCGCCGTTCGCGCCGGGCCTCAAGCACATCGCCGACGCGACCGAGATCAGGCGTCGCTTCCTGCTCGCCTTCGAGCGCGCCGAAGTAGTCGAGGACAAGGCCGAGCAGTCACGGCTGTTGACCTTCGTCATTGTCGGCGGCGGCGCCACCGGAGTGGAAATGGCCGGCGCGATTGCCGAAGTCGCGCGCCGGACGTTGCAGCACGATTTCCGCCGCATCGATCCGCGGACCTCGCGTATCGTCTTGATCGAGGGTGGTCCCCGCCTGCTGCCGACATTTCCGCAAGCGCTATCGGACTATGCGCGGCGCTCGCTGCAAGCCATGGGTGTCGAAGTCGAGCTTAACCGCATGGTCACCGGCTGCGACGCTCATGGCGTCACCTTGGATGGAGGCCATATCGAAGCCGCGACGGTGATTTGGGCCGCGGGCGTCGTGGCGTCACCGGCGGCTAGGTGGATTGACGCGCCGCACGATGGCGCCGGACGCATCAAAGTGAACCCGGACCTCAGCGTTCCCGGCCACGAAGAGATTTTTGCCGTCGGCGATACCGCCCGGGTCGTGCAGCCCGATGGCCGACCGGTGCCGGGAATCGCGCCGGCGGCAAAACAAATGGGACGCTACGTCGGCAACGTCATTGCCGCGCGAGCCGCCGGCCGGGCGGCGCCGGCTTCGTTCGCCTATCGCCATTTGGGCGACCTCGCCACCATCGGCCGCAAATCGGCCGTCGTGAAGCTCGGCGTCTTTCAGCTCACCGGATTTTTCGGTTGGGTGTTCTGGAGCGCGGTCCACGTTTATTTTTTGATCGGCTTGCGTAACCGCTTCGTGGTCGCACTGAATTGGCTGTGGAGTTATCTGACGTTCCAGCGCGGCGCGCGGCTGATCGGAACGGCGCCGCGGTAATTGTGCGTCATTCCGGGGCCGAGCCAACGGGTCCGGCCCGAAGTGGCCGGCCCGATGACAAGCTCCGCGAGGAGCCCGGAATGACGGACCAAGACGTCTATCACTTCAAATTGCTGGTGTAATTGATGACGAAAAGATTCGGGTCCGGCTTTTTCGCCGTGTCGACGTCGTAGACCGCGACGGTCGTATCAAGGCCCTGCGGATCGGTCACCGTCCATTGCTTGAGCGCCACTGTTTTTGAGTCAAACATCATCATCAGGCGGCTGGTGCCGATCATGACCTGAGATTCCTCGACCACCACCGTGATGAATGAGTCGTCGGCCGAGACGCTGGCGACGTCGGTATCGCGAAGCAAATCGATGCGGTCGGCGAGCAAATAGCGAAGCGGCGTTTGCGACAGCGGATAATTGTCCATGGTTTCCAGTGAGCGGTCGCGGACCACGACTGCGGCGCCGTCGGCGATGATATCGATCGGGCTCGGCGGCTTGTACTGGAAGCGAACTTTTCCGGGCTTTTGGATCGCAAACGTGCCTTCGACGCGCCGACCATCGGGACCGACCTGAACGAAATTGCCGACCATGGTTTGTACGCCCGACAAATAGTTGCTGACCTTGTCGAGCAGCTTGCGCTGGGCGGGATCGAAGGCCGTCGCCTGGTTCGAATTCGACGGTTTGCCCAGCGAAAATGAGAACGGAAAGAAATTGGTCGGTTTCGAGGTTTCCGGGGCGGGCGCTGCTGCCGCGGCACCGGACGGCGCCGCCGGGGCACTTGTGGCCGGAACGGGCGCTACGGCGCCGGTCTTCGCCCGTGGCGCCGGCATCGGCAGCGGCACCTCATCGGCGGCTGCGGCCGCGGTAGCAAAGAACGCCACGCAGCCGACGGCCAGCAGAATAGATCTCGCTCCCCAAAACGCCATCAATTCGCTCCTGTTGGCCCGCAAGCGCCGGGCGCAAAACCGCTAACTGGACGATATGGCGAATTCGCGGCTACTACTTGCCTTAAGCGCCCGGCGCGCGATTCTCAATAGGGATCCTGTTCGGCGGCTTCGACCAGAATTTCCCTCTTACCGGCGTGATTGGGCTGGCCGACGATTCCTTCTTTCTCCATGCGCTCCATGAGCGAAGCGGCGCGGTTATATCCGATTTGCAGCCGGCGCTGGATGTAACTGGTCGAGGCTTTGCGGTCGCGAGTGACGACTTGTACGGCTTGCTGATAGAGATCGCCGCCCTCGGACCCGCCCATCGCGGTCGCGTCAAACACCGCCTGATCCTCGCCGTCTTGGGCGTCGTCGGCGGTGACGGCTTCGAGATATTCCGGAGTGCCTTGCGTCTTTAAGTGCCGCACAACCTTTTCGACTTCACCGTCGGAAACGAACGGGCCGTGCACGCGGCTGATCCGGCCGCCGCCCGCCATGTAGAGCATGTCGCCCTGGCCCAGGAGTTGTTCGGCGCCCTGCTCGCCTAGAATGGTGCGGCTGTCGATCTTCGAGGTGACCTGAAAAGAGATGCGGGTCGGAAAGTTCGCCTTGATCGTGCCGGTAATGACGTCGACCGAAGGCCGCTGCGTCGCCAGGACCACGTGCAATCCGGCGGCACGCGCCATTTGCGCCAGCCGCTGCACCGCGCCCTCGATGTCTTTGCCGGCGACCATCATCAGGTCGGCCATTTCGTCGACAATCACCACGATGTAGGGCAGCGGATCGAGATCGAGCTCCTCTTTCTCATAGACCGCTTCGCCGGACTCGCGATCATAACCGGTGTGCACCGTGCGCGAGAGTTTTTCGCCCTTGCCGTTCGCTTCGACGACGCGCGCGTTGTAACCGTCGATGTTGCGCACGCCGAGCTTCGACATTTTCTTGTAGCGCTCCTCCATCTCGCGCACCGCCCATTTCAGCGCCACCACCGCTTTCTTCGGATCGGTCACCACCGGCGTGAGGAGGTGCGGAATGCCGTCATAGACCGAGAGCTCGAGCATTTTTGGATCAACCATGATCAGCCGGCACTGGTCCGGCCGCAGCCGATACAACAAGCTAAGGATCATGGTGTTGATGGCGACCGACTTGCCCGAACCGGT
>DATNNI010000503.1:0-2216 GCA_035601915.1 Xanthobacteraceae bacterium | reverse complement strand
CCGATGAGCCGCCGGCTTTGAGCGCGGCAGCATGGAATGCATCAACGCTCGCGGGGCCCGGGGCGCGCAGACAGATATGGACCCCGCTGTCGTCAGCGATCCGCGACATACCTGCGCGCTTATTGATCCAGAATTCCGGATGTTTTTTGCCGAAGCCGATTGCCGCATCCGGCCATTCGCGCATTTTCGTAAAGCCGAGTGGCGCAAGCACCGCGGCATAGAACGCCCCAGCCTTGCCGAGATCGAGCACGGCAATGGAAATGTGATCGATCATGATGCCGGCGCACCGGATTTGATGAGCTTGTAAATGATGGAATCCATCAGGGCCTGGAATGAAGCGTCGATGATATTCGGCGAAACCCCGATTGTCGTCCAATGCTCGCCGCTCTCGTCGGCGCTTTCAATCAGCACCCGCGTCACCGCCTCGGTCCCGGCATTAAGGATACGGACACGATAGTCGGTCAGTTCGAGCCCGGTGATGTAACTTTGATATTTGCCGAGGTCCTTGCGTAACGCGAGATCGAGCGCATTGACCGGGCCGATGCCTTCGGCGGCGGAAATAAGCAACTCGTCCCCTACCTTGACCTTGACCACGGCTTGGCTGACGGTGACGCGCTCGCCGTTGGCGTTGAGCCGCCGCTCGACATTGACGTCAAACTTCTCGACGTCGAAGTAACGCGGCACCTTATCCAACAGCCGGCGGGCCAGCAGCTCGAACGAGGCGTCCGCCGCCTCGTAAGCGTAGCCGATGGCCTCGCGCTCTTTGACTTCTTCCAGCAGGCGCGAAAGCCGCGGATCGTCCTTGTCGACCGATAGACCGATGCGATCGAGCTCGGCGAGCAAATTCGAGCGGCCCGATTGGTCGGAGACCAGAAGCCTGCGCTTATTGCCGACGCTTTCCGGCGCGACGTGCTCGTAGGTCTTCGGTTCCTTGAGAATCGCGGATGCATGAATGCCGGCCTTGGTGGCGAATGCGCTTTCCCCGACATAAGGCGCGTGCCGGTCGGAGGCGCGATTGAGCAAGTCGTCGAGCGCGTGAGAGACGCGGGCGACGTGACCGAGCGCGCCATCGGAAACGCCGATGTCGAATTGCTCCGAAAACTCCGGCTTAAGCTTCAGCGTCGGAATGATGGAGACGAGATTGGCGTTACCGCAGCGTTCGCCGAGCCCGTTGAGCGTGCCCTGAATCTGGCGCGCGCCGGCACGCAAGGCGGCAAATGAGTTCGCCACCGCCTGCTCGGTGTCGTTATGCGCGTGGATGCCGATATGGTCGCCGGGAATCTCTTTGCATACTTCGCCGACGATCTTCTCGACCTCGTGCGGCAGCGTGCCGCCATTGGTGTCGCAGAGCACAACCCAGCGCGCGCCGTCGGCGTAAGCCGCCTTTGCGCAGGCCAGCGCATAGCCAGGATTGGCCTTGTAACCGTCGAAGAAATGCTCGCAGTCGAGCAACACTTCGCGGCCCTTGGCTTTGGCGGCGCGCACGCTGTCGCGGATCGAAGCCAAATTCTCCTCATCCGTGGTCTCGAGCGCGACGCGGACGTGATAATCCCAAGCCTTCGCGACAAAACAGATGGCGTCGGCGTTTGCTTCCAGGATAGCGGCAAGACCGGGATCGTTGGAGGTCGAGCGGCCGGGCCGGCGCGTCATGCCGAACGCCGTGATTTTGGCCTGCGCAGAACGGGGCTCGGCAAAAAATGCGGTATCGATCGGGTTGGCGCCGGGATAACCCGCCTCGATATAGTCGACGCCGAGCGCGTCCAGCATGCGCGCAATCGCGAGCTTGTCGGCGAGCGTGAAGTCAACGCCGTTGGTCTGCGCGCCGTCACGCAGCGTGGTGTCGAACAAATAAACGCGCTCGCGCGGCATCAACTCACCAGAGGTAAAAATTTGAAACCAGCGCGACGGCGACCACAATCGCGATCACAGCGATCACGATGTGATGGGTTCGCAGGCCAAGAAAAGTTTCGCGCGCCATTTTCGTCACCCGATGTAAAGCCGATAGGCGGTGAACACTGTAACGCCGACCGCCAGCGCGATCACGGCGTATTTAAGCACGAGGTAATAGAGCCAATGGCTCTGGAACGGGACGTCCTGGCGTTTCATTGCAGCCTCCCTCTCGCCTGTGCCGGTAGCGATTTGACCATGGTGGTGTTGGCGAGCCACTCATCGCCGACCGAGAGCGAATTGCGGGTTTTGGCGACAAAGCCGCGCCG
>DATNNI010000502.1:0-10250 GCA_035601915.1 Xanthobacteraceae bacterium | reverse complement strand
TTAGAGCATGATCCGGAAAGCTCGCCCTTGGACGTGATCCAAGGGTGGAAAACGGTTTTCCGAAAAAGATCATGCTCCACCCAAAAAAAGCTAGACCATGATCCGACGGAGCATGGTCTAGCCGCCCATGGGGAGGATTGTCCAACGAATTGCGACGCGCTCGGCCTTATGGTTCGCCTGCGCCGGGAGGCTCACGCCCGGCGGCGATGCCGAGGCGTCGCGGTCGCGCTAGTAGCAGGCCGGATAGGGGTAATATCCGCAAGCCGCGCTGTTGTAATAGTATGGCGAGGTGGCTGCGCCGATCGCGGCCGCGCCGACGGCTGCCGCGCCAACTCCGGCAGCGACGCCCCATCCCGGTCCCCAGCCTCGACCCGCGTAACCGCCGTGCGCTACGCCGCCGCGCCACGCACCACCGCGATAAACGGCACCACCATGAAAGCCCGCGCCGCCACGACCGACACCGCCGCGGAAGGCGAAAGCGTCGCTGGAAAAGCTCGCAACGCCGAGCACGGCCGTTGCGGCCAACACGATGATTGTTCGATACGCCATGGAAACTGTCCTTTCTTGAGCGAGGGTTTGGCACCCTGACGCATGAAAGATGTCGCCCGCGTATCTTTGCAGCGACAAAAGCTCGCCAATTCCCGCGACAGATTTAAGATAATGTGTCGGATGTCGCTTTTCGCGGCGCCGCTCGCGGCGGGCCGACAGAGCGGCGGCTCAGCGCCGCTTGCGCACGCGGCGGCTTTCGAGCGCGATGATTTTGCGGCGCGAATTGTTGTCGTCGGGGATTTTCTTCGGCACTTTCTCGGCGATGCCAAGAAGCCGCTCGCGGCGGTCCATTTCCTTCCAGACATCCTCGGGGCGGATGCCGGCGGCGACCCACAGGACAACGAGATTGTAGAGGAGATCGGCGCTCTCTTTGGTCACGGCAAAGCGGTCGCCGTGCATGGCATCGATGACGACCTCGACCGCCTCTTCGGCGAGCTTCTTCGCCATCTTGCTGCGGCCGGAGCGAAGCAGCCGCGCCGTGCGCGAGGTGGACGGATCGTCGTGCCGGCAGGCAAGCGCGGCTTGATACAGACGGTTAATCGAATCAGCCATACTCAACCAGAATAACGCGATAACGTCGCAATTGTGTTAAAGTTCTTCCGGTGGTTACCGCAAGGGGCCGCGGCTTGCGCCCCGCCGCGCGGGACCGGCCTTGATCTGGCGGCTCAGGCGCAGTCCTAGGGCTTGTTTATGGAGCATGATCTTTTCCGAAAACCGGTGTCCACTTTTCGGGATCATGCTCTAGCCGGCGCGCCGAACCCCTGCAGCGTTCTCCACCGGGTCTTCCACCAAGCCGAGATAGCCGCGTTCGGCGTACGGAAAGCCGGCGAGCTCGCAGTTTAACTCGGCATCCGACAGGAAATAGGCCCGGATCTCGGCGATCTTGCCGGCGCGCATGACGTACCATTCACTGCCGCGCAGCATCAGCCGCTTGTCGGTTCGCCTCGGCGTCCAGATGCAGCTCCACTCGCTGACGACCTCGTCATCGCGAGCGAGTAAATGGTCAACGGACCAGACCGGATTGAGCGCGAGCTTGTAGGCGCGCCAATATTTAGCGAGTTGCCCGGCGCCCCTGATCGGCGGAAAGCGCGACGGCAGGAAATAGTGAACGACATCGGCATCGAGCGTGCTCAAAATAGTGTCGAGGTCGCCGGTCTGGCAGCCCGCGAAATATCTGCGCACCACTTCGACGTTGTTTGCTTCGGTCGCGTTCACGTTCACCTCCACTTTGGCTCCTGCGGAAATCCGCGGCGCGCCACGCCGAAAGGTCAAAGCCTCGTCATTCGTCTTGCGCCAACAGGCTGGCATTGCCGCCGACCGCCGCCGTGTTGACACTTATAACCTGCTCGGCGGCAAAGCGGTGCAGATAGTTCGGCCCTCCGGCCTTCGGGCCGGTCCCCGACATTTCGGTGCCGCCGAATGGCTGGGTGCCGACCACCGCGCCAATCATGTTGCGGTTGGCGTAGACGTTGCCATGCGGCAATCGCGCGGCGATCCGCGCAATCGTCTCGTCGATCCGCGAGTGAATCCCCAGTGTCAGTGCGGTCCCGTTCGCGGCGATGTCATCGAGCAATGCATCCATCTCATCCGCGCGCCAGCGCACGACGTGCAGCACCGGTCCGAATATCTCCTCCTTGAGATCGCGCGCGCCGTCCAACTCGATGATGGCCGGCGCGACATAGGTGCCCGCGAACGGCAATTGTCCCCGGTCCCAGCGATAGCGGACGCGACCGGCGGCGTGCATTCGGCCGACCCAGCCTTCGAGCTTTTCTTTGGCGTCCGTGTCGATTACCGGGCCGACATGGCTGTCCACCTGGCGCGGATCGCCGACTTTGAGCTCCGCCGTCGCGCCGACGAGCATATCGAGCATGGCCGTGGCGATATCGTCCTGCAAGCAGAGCAGCCGCAACGCCGAGCAGCGCTGGCCGGCGGAGCGAAACGCCGAGACAACCACGTCGTCGACAACCTGTTCCGGCAGCGCGGTCGCGTCGACGATCATGGCATTGATGCCGCCGGTCTCGCCGATCAGCGGGACGATCGGCCCCGGCTTTGCCGCCAGCGTCCGGTTGATCAAGAGGCCGACCTCGGTCGAACCGGTGAAGGCGACGCCGGCGGTGCGCGGATCGGCAACAAGCGCAGCGCCGGCTTGTCCGCCGCCCGGCGTAAAGTGCAGCGCCGTTGCGGGCACGCCGGCCTCGATCAGGAGCGCAATGGCCCGCGCGGCGATGAGCGGCGTCTGCTCCGCCGGTTTTGCCACCACCGCATTGCCGGCGGCGAGCGCCGCCGTCACCTGGCCGAGAAAGATCGCCAGCGGAAAATTCCACGGGCTGATGCAAACGAAAACGCCGCGGCCGCGATAGCGGAGCACGTTGTTCTCGCCGGTCGGCCCCGGCATGTCGTGCGGCGCCAAGTGGCGGCGCGCTTGCGCGGCGTAATAGCGGCAATAATCGATGGCCTCGCGCAGTTCGGCGAGCGCGTCGTCGAGCGTCTTGCCGCCTTCGTTTTGCAGGAGCGCCAGCAAGCGGCCGCGATTTTGTTGCAAGAGATCGGCGGCGCGCTCAAGCACGGCAGCGCGTTCGCCGGCCGGCGTCGCCGCCCAGGCCGGAAAGCCTAACGCGCCCGCCGCCATGGCCGCGCCGAGCGAAGTTTCGTCGCTCTCGCTCACCGTGCCGACGACATGACCGTCGATCGGCGAAATAACCGCACGCTTGCTTCCGGGCAGCAAAGCGCCGTCGACAAGCGGAGCTGCTTGCGCCACAGCCTTCGCGCCGGCGTGAACTTCAGCGCGAAGGCCGTCGAGGCTCGACCGCTCGCCGAATTCGACGCCCGCCGAGTTTTCCCGCTCCGGCCGATAGAGATCGCGCGGCAGCGGGATTTTTTTGTTGCGCGCTTGCCCCGCGCCGGCAATGCGGCTTTGCGGGCGGCGCAATATCTCGGCAATCGGCACGCTTTCGTCCGCGGCGACGGAAACGAACGAGGAATTGGCGCCGTTCTCCAGAAGCCGCCGCACCAAATAAGCCAACAGATCGCGATGCCCGCCGACCGGCGCATAGACGCGGCACACCGCATCAGGCAATTCGGCAAGCAGCGCCGCGTAAAGCGCCTCCCCCATGCCGTACAAACGCTGGAATTCGAAACCGGCAACGCCGCCTGCTGCCTCGATCACACTCGCGACCGTGAGCGCATTGTGGGTAGCGAATTGCGGATAAAGCCGATTGCGGGCAGCGATGAGTTTTTTGGCGCAGGCCATGTAGCAAAGGTCGGTCATGGCCTTTCGGGTAAACACCGGATAGTCGGGAAGCCCGCGCTCCTGCGCACGCTTGATCTCGGTGTCCCAATAAGCGCCCTTGACCAGGCGGACCGCGAGCCGCCTGCCAAGCGCCGCCGCAGTCGCTTCAATCCAGTCGATCACGGCGGGAGCGCGCTTTTGGTAGGCCTGCACCGCAAGGCCGAAACCGTCCCAGTTGCGCAGCGACGGATCGCATAGCACGGCGGCCACGACTTCAAGCGACAGTTCGAGGCGATCTGCTTCCTCCGCATCGACCGTGAATAAAAGATCGTGCGCTTTGGCAAGGCGCGCAAGTTCAAGAAGCTGCGGCGTGACCTCCCTTAGCACCGGCGTCCTCGAAATCGCCTCGAAGCGCGGATGCAGCGCCGTGAGCTTGACGGAAATTCCGGGACGCGGCGCCGAGTGGCCGGCGCTCGCGCCGATCGCCTCGATCGCTCCGGCATAGGCGGCGAAATATTCCGCCGCATCGGCGGCAGTGCGCGCGCCCTCGCCGAGCATGTCGAAGGAGTAACTGAATTCCGGGTGGCTTCCCGCGCGCTCGAGTGCTTCCTCAATGGTCTGGCCGAGCACGAAGTGCGAGCCAAGAAACCGCATGGCGCCCCGGGTTGCCGCGCGCAAGGCGGACAGTCCGAGTCGCCGCCCGAGACTGTCGAGAATTGTCTCCGGTGTTTCGCCGGGATGGATGATCTTGGCGGCAACCCCGAGCGTCCATGCCGATGCTGAGACAAGGAGTGCGGCGGACTTGATATCGCCGTCGAGCCAGTGACCGCCGGCGAGCTTGTCCTCGATCAGGCGGTCTGCGGTCGCGGCGTCCGGCACGCGCAGCAAGGCCTCAGCCAGCACCATCAGCGCCAAGCCTTCTTTGGTGGACAACGAATAGGCGTGAAGAAAATCCTCAATGCCGCCGAAGCGGCCAGTCTTCGCGCGGATCGCTTCGATCAAGGCGGTCGCGCGCACATCGACACGGCTCTCCCCGTCAGGACCGCCTGAAGCGGCGAGGAATTCCGCCGCCAGAACTTCGTCGGGCGGCGCAAACGGGGCGGCAAAGATCGGCAGAATAGCGGCGGACCCTGTCATGACGGATTCCTAAGCGGCGGCCGCCGCCGGCGCGTTAACAATGGAGGTTTGTCGCGGCCGCGCATGTGGACCTTCTGCTTGCTCTTTGTGGCGGCATGTTCTTTATCAGAGCGAAGGGGAACGCCGGGGGCTCCGCTCAAGTATGTAAAGCGTAACAGGGAACCGGGCATGGCTGTTGTCGACCTCATGCGGCTCACCCGGTTTGCCGCTCCCGTTCTCGCCGCGGCCTTTTGCTGGCCGTTGTCGGTCGCGGCCGAAACCGCCGTCCACTTGAAATTAGACCGCAAAATCGACGGTCCGGCAGCGCCTTTTTTCGTCGCCATCGACAGGGGCTACTTCAAGGCCGAAGGGCTCGACGTCACGATCGATGCCGCGCCGGCAACCGATCCGCAGGACGCGATAAAGCTCTTGGCGCCCGGCCGTTACGACTTGATCGTCTCCGATCTCAATCAATTGATCATGCTCCGCGACCAAGGCGCCATCGGCGCGAAGGCGGTGTTCATCGTGTTTGACAAGCCTTGCGCCGCCATCATCGCGCGAAGAAGCCACGGCGTCGCCGCGCCGGCCGACCTCGCCGGGAAGATTCTCGGCGCGCCGGCGAGCGAACCGGCCTCGGCCCGATGGCCGATCTTCGCAGAATTAAACGGGATCGACACCAGCCAGATCACGGTCGAAAACGTCGGCCTGCCGGTGCGCGACCCCATGCTCGCCTCGGGCGAAGTCGATGCCGTCACCGGCTGCGCTTTCACCTCTTACATCGATCTCAAAGCGCGCGGCGTGCCCAAGGACGATCTCGTCGTCTGGCAGATGGCCGATTACGGCGTCGAACTCTACGGCGACGCGATCATGGCATCGGAAAATTTCATGGCGGAGCAGCCGGACGCGGTTCGCGGATTTCTGCGCGCTTACGTGAAGGCTTTGCAAGAGACCGTGCGCGATCCGGTGGGCGCGATCGCGGCGCTCCTTCGCCGCAGCGACAGCGCCAACAAGGACCTTGAACTTGAGCGCCTGCGGATGGCGATCGCCGATAACATTGTGACGCCGGCGGTGCGTACCGCCGGTTTCGGTGCAATCGATCCGGCGCGGTTCGCCATGGCACTCGATCAGCTCGCTCTGGTCTACCGCGTCCAGTCAAAGGACAAGGCCATCGGCAGTTTCGATTCGTCGTTTTTGCCGCCGGCCGCCGAGCGCAGCGTCAGCAATACCGCGTCGCGTTGAACGCGGCCGGTGCAGCGATTGAAGTCGCAATGCGCGTCGCCGCTGCCGTTAAACCTTGGCCACATAGGCTGCGAGCCGATCGAGCGTTCCGGTCCAGGTCGCCTTCATGCCGACATGCGAGGCGTTGAAGGTTTTCTTCTCAACTTCGGTCGCGTTGTGCGCCGCCCAGCGGACATTGAGCTTGCTCTTGCCGCCGGTCTCTTCTTCGAACGTCACGGTAATGAGCGTTTCCATCGGCCATGTCGGCACGATCGGGTGCCGGCTGACGCCGCCGGCCGCATTCGAAAACGAATTAATGAAGACGAGGCGCTCCGGCGGGACAATTTCGCGGTAGAGAAACTTGCCCCACATCTTGTAGCCGTCCACCGCACGAAATCCGCAATGGAAGGTCCCCTCGGGGCGCAGATCAAGGTTGGCCGCGATCATGGTGAACCCGGTTGGGGCCCACCATTCCTTCAGGTGCTCGGCTTGTGTGAGGACCTCCCAGAGCCGCTCGCGCGGCGCATCGAACACGCGCGTAATGACGAAGTCTTCGCTCTTGCCTTCCGCGCCCATACCTGCCCCCAACCCCCGACCACCCAGGATTAGTCTGGCACATTGATCTTCCAGCCGACACCGAATTTATCGGCCACCACGCGAGCCGCGGCGCGAAAAAGGTCTCGCCCACGGGCATCGTCACCAGGCCTTCCGACCGGCGCGCCTTGACATAAATGTCTCACACGCGCAGCCGTTCCCACCGGCGGCGCAATTCGGACTTCAGATGGCGGGTCGGCGATGACTTTCCTGCGCACTTATTTGCGCGTGCTTGGTTTGCTCGCGCCCGAGGCACGGCTTGCAGTCGCACTAGCGCTGGCGAATATCGCGCTGGCGCTGGCGCAATTCATTGAGCCGATCTTGCTCGGCCATATCGTCGACGCCCTTTCAGGAACTCTGCCGGCGGCCATCCCGGCAGCCGCTGCCGCGCTGGCTCCGCTTTTGGGCGCCTGGGTCGGCTTCGGGCTGTTTGTCATCGCCGCTTCGGCGATCGTGGCGTGGTTTTCCGACCGGCTCGCGCACCGTCGCCGCAACCTGGTGCTGGCGGATTTCTTCGAGCACGTGCTGCAACTGCCGCTGAGCTATCACGCCGGAGCGCATTCGGGGCGGCAGCTCAAGATCATGCTCACGGGCACCGACACGCTGTGGTGGCTGTGGGTTTCATTTTTTCGCGAACACTTCGCCGCCTTGGTTTTCATTGTCGTGCTGTTGCCGGTGTCGCTCTACCTGAATTGGCGCCTGGCATTGCCGTTGTTCGCCCTGTGCGTGATTTTCACGGTCCTGACGTCGGTCGTGATAAGCCGCGCCAACGCCATGCAGCAGGCCGTCGAGAAACACTATTCAGACCTTGCCGAGAACGCCGCCGATGCGCTTGGGAACATCGCCGTGGTGCAGAGCTATGTGCGCATCGACAGCGAAGTCTCGGCGTTGCGCGGGTTGGTGAACTCGCTGCTGCGCGCACAAATGCCGGTATTGTCGTGGTGGGCGATCGCCGCGGTGCTGACCCGTTCCGCCACCACGCTGACCCTGCTGGTGATCCTTCTGGTCGGAGCTTACCTCAAGCTCCTTGGGCTCTCGTCGGTCGGCGCGATTGTCAGCTTCATGGCGATCGCGGCGTTGCTCATCACCCGCCTCGAACAGATGGTCGGATTCGCCAACCGCCTGTTCATCGACAAGCCGAAACTCGACGAATTTTTTGGCGTGCTCGACACCGTGCCGGCGGTTCGCGACCAGCCGAACGCGCTCGACCCAGGCCGCCTTCGCGGCCTGGTCGAGTTCAAGGACGTTTCGTTTTCCTATGACGGCAAGCGCGCCGCCGTCGCCCACTTAAGCTTTAC
This sequence comes from Xanthobacteraceae bacterium, assembly GCA_035601915.1. Lineage (GTDB taxonomy): Bacteria > Pseudomonadota > Alphaproteobacteria > Rhizobiales > Xanthobacteraceae > BOG-931. The sequence continues at coordinate 2,246 of DATNNI010000502.1, read as the reverse complement.
CGCATTGCCCGGCGAAAGCATTGCGCTGGTCGGGCCGACCGGCAGCGGCAAGTCGACGGCGCTCGCGCTTTTGCATCGTACTTTCGACCCGCAGTCGGGCCTGATCAAGATCGACGGCATGGATATCCGGGGGCTTACGCTGACCGGGCTTCGCCGCAATATCGGCGTGGTCTTTCAGGAGACGCTTCTGTTCAACCGCTCCATCGCCGAAAACCTGCGCATCGGCAAACCGGATGCGACTGACACAGAGTTGCGTGAAGCCGCGGCCCGCGCGCAAGCACTCGACTTCATCGAACACAAGGCGGACGCCTTCGAGGCGCGCATCGGCGAACGCGGCCGCTTGCTGTCCGGCGGCGAACGCCAGCGGCTTGCGGTGGCGCGCGCTCTCCTCAAAGATCCGCCAATCCTTATCCTCGACGAGGCGACCAGCGCGCTCGATCCAGTGACCGAACAGCGCGTCACGCAGGCGCTCGACGAAGTGATGAAAGGACGAACCACCTTCGTCATCGCGCACCGGCTGGCGACCATACGCAATGCCAGCCGTATCCTGGTGTTCCAGGAGGGACGCATTATCGAAAGCGGGACGTTCGACGAGCTCTACCGGGGCGGGGGATTCTTCAGCGAGCTGGTCGAGGCGCAGTTCGGAAACCAAGCGCCGCTCGATATCGCGCTGCAATCGCTCGATACGCCAGTCGTCCCGCAAGAGGGCGCGTAGCGGGGCTGGCGATAACCATCAGCACCATTGTCATTGCGAGGAGAAGCGACGAAGCAATCCAACCACCGCTGCTGGATTGCTTCGCTTGCGCTCGCAATGACGATTACCGCAGCCGCTCGAGAATGCTGACGTAATTGGCGACCGCCGCGCCGCCCATGTTGAAAATACCGCCGAGCCGCGCGTCCTTGACCTGCATATCGCGCGCGGTGCCGGTGAGCTGCATCGAGGCGAGCGCGTGCATGGACACGCCGGTGGCGCCGATCGGATGACCTTTAGCTTTGAGCCCGCCGGACGGATTGATCGGCAGCTTGCCGTCCTTGGCGACAATGCCTTCCGAGATGACGCGGGCGCCCTGCCCTTCCGCCGCCAACCCCATCGCTTCATATTCGATCAGTTCGGCGATGGTGAAACAGTCGTGCACCTCGGCGAAAGAAAGGTCCGGCAACGCGATCCCCGCGGCGGCCAGCGCCCGGTGCCAGGCTTCGGCGCAACCCTCGAACTTGAGAATGTCGCGGCGCGACATCGGCAAAAAATCCTGGACGTGTTCGGCGGCGCGGAACACCACGGCCTTGCCGAGTTTGAGCGCGGTGTCGACATCTGCAAGCACGATCGCGGCCGCGCCGTCGGAGACGAGCGAGCAGTCGGTGCGCTTGAGCGGCCCGGCGACGCGCGGATTCTTTTCGCTTTCGATCCGGCAAAACTCGTAGCCAAAATCCTTGCGAATCTGCGCATACGGATTGCCGACACCGTTCTTGTGGTTCTTCGCCGCAATCTGTGCCAGCGCATCGGACTGATCGCCCCAGCGCTGGAAATAAAGCCCGGCGATCTTGCCGAAAATCCCGGCGAAGCCGCCGTCGATATCGGCTTCCTCGCGGACGTATGACGCCTTCAAAAGGTTGCGGCCGATTTCGGCGGCGGGCGTCGTCGTCATCTGCTCGGCGCCGACGACCAGCACGATGCGCGCCGAGCGCGCCGCGATCGACTTGAGCCCTTGATGGACGGCGGCTGAACCGGTCGCACAGGCGTTTTCGACCCGCGTCGCGCGCTTGAAGCGCAGATCGGGCGAGGCCTGCAATACCAGCGAAGCGGTGAAATCCTGGGCCGAGAAGCCAGCATTGAAGTGGCCGAGCACGATTTCGTCGACGTCTTTAGGCTCGATGCCGGCGTCGGCAAGCGCCTGCGTCGCCACTTGCACAATCAGGCTTTCAACAGTTTCGCCGGCAAGTTTGCCGAACGGCGTATGCGCCCATCCCACAATGCAGGCCGTCATGATTGCTCCCTTTGCCGAATTTTCGTCGCTTTCCCTGGCTAACCGCGACGCGTGAGTTCCGCGTCACGCAACCTTAACCGGATTCACCTTTGCCTTCGAGCCTCTGTTCCGGTTAGATAGTTGTCCACTTGGGCCTGCGAAACCTTCCGCAGACCCGCTGCACCTCCTTCGCCGGTTGCGGCGACCAACCGAGCGGGCCACCGCGCGTGATTCAAAAGCGAACACTTCGCACGCTGATATTAGCGCTTGGGCTCGGTCCGC
>DATNNI010000501.1:0-2138 GCA_035601915.1 Xanthobacteraceae bacterium | reverse complement strand
GGCGTGGTCGGTGATCTGGGCGGCGGCTCGCTCGAACTTATCGACATTCGCGGCACCCGCGCGCGGCGCGGGCTAACGCGGCCGCTTGGCGGTCTTGCCTTGGCTGACATTTCGGCAAAATCGCTGAAGAAGGCGGATAAGTTCGTCAAAAAGACGCTGGACGCTCTCCCGGTTTTGCGCGACTGCGAGGATCGCACCTTTTACGCGGTCGGCGGCACGTGGCGCGCGCTGGCGCGGCTGCACATGTGGCAGACCGGATATCCGCTTCACGTGATGCACGGCTACGCCATTCCCGCCGACGAAGCGCTGGAGTTCGCCCGATTGGTGCATCGCGTTAACGTCGACACGTTGTCGAATATCGACGTGGTCAATCGGGAGCGGCGTCCGCTGCTCGCCTATGCGGCGCTGGTGCTCGAATACATTCTGCACATCGGCAAGCCGGACCGGGTGATGTTTTCCGCGCTCGGCGTCCGCGAGGGTTTGCTCTATTCGCTGCTCAAGCAGAAAGACAAGGAAAAGGACGCCCTGATCGAAGCGGCGCGTGAACTCAACCGCCTGCGGTCGCGTTCGCCTCGGCACGGCGAGGAGCTGATCGAATGGACTGATCGGTTCATAGCGTCTTCGGGGCTCGATGAGGTCGCCGAAGAACGCCGGCTTCGCCACGCCGCGTGTCTGTTGGCCGATATCGGCTGGCGCGCGCACCCCGATTATCGCGGCGAGCAGTCGCTCAATATCATCGCGCATGGCGGCTTCACCGCCATCGACCATCCGGGCCGTGCTTATCTGGCTCTGGCGGTGTTCTACCGCCATTCCGGATTGGTGATGGACGATGAATTGTCGCCGCGGCTCCGCGAACTCGCGTCCACGCGCACCATCGATCGCGCCCGTGTACTGGGCGCGGCGATGCGTCTGGCCTATGTCGTCTCGGCGGCGATGCCCGGCGTGCTGCCGAAAACCAAGCTCGCGGTGGAGCGCCACCGGCTGGCGCTGCATCTTCCCGGCGAGTATGCCGCGCTCAACGGTGAGCGCGTGTCGGCACGTTTGCGTTCGCTGGCGCGGTTGATCGGGCGGGAGCCGGTCACGTTGCTCGGATAAGGCGGCGCGCGGACGACGTTGCCAAGCGTCCGGCGGTGCGGTTCAATGCCGCCGGGCCACTGACGGCTGACGGCGAACCGCGCTGACGGCGGGCCTTTCAGGGGGGAAGTTATGGAAAATCTGAAGCGCTTCTTCGTCGTTATCGCCGTGATTTCCGTGCTCAACGGCCTCGGGCTGCTTTTGACACCGCGGGTCGTGCTCACCACCTACGGCATCGAGTCCACCGCCGGCGCGATTCTGGGCTTCAGATTATTGGGCCTGACCTTGATCGAGTTCGGGCTCATCAACTGGTTCGTCCGCGCCTCGCACGATTGGATCGCGCTGCGCGGCCTGTTGCTGGGCGGCACGGTCGGCTACGCCTTGGGCCTTATTGTTTCAATCTGGGCGACGGTCACTCACGTCATGAACCCAGGAGGCTGGGTGCTGGTGGGGACCTACGCGGTCCTGCTCTTGTTCTACATCTGGTCGCTTTATTCGGGCACGAAGAAATTCGGCACCAAGTAAGTTAAGCGCGCCCGGCGCCCGGATATCGGCAGCAAGTTGCCAGATGGCGGAATTGATTGTCGTCCGCAACGCGGCGCATCTTGGTCACCGCTCACCGGCTCATCTGCCGTTTTACCTCGGGATTTCGCCAAACAATCATTTGTTCCCGGCGCTTTATCGTCGCTCTTTCCGGTTTCTGTTCCGGGTATCTGACAACATTATCCTGGCGGATTGTTGTTGCCTTCTTATGTCTGCGGCCGGTTCGGATGGCCCTTTGATCAACAATGCTCAAGATGAACAGTCCGATGATGCCCAGCGGCAATCCGAGGAAAAGTATCGCAAGCACGATGCCGGCAATCACCGCGAACATGATTACTCCAAGCTCCGTTCGGCTCGTGGGCCGACTCCAAACAAAAATCGGAGGGCGCGCCCATCGTTCAGGTCTCTGTTTTTAGCTGAAAACCCGCGACAATAAATAGCATAATGCCGCCACGAGGGCGGTTGCGGGCAGCGTAATGACCCAGGCGATGACAATGTTGCCGGCGATGTTCCAGCGCACC
>DATNNI010000500.1:0-4930 GCA_035601915.1 Xanthobacteraceae bacterium | reverse complement strand
CCACGCCCCCTGCGTTCAGCGTCGTGAAGGATACCTTCAGCAAGACTCTGCGCCGAGGCGTATTCACCGCGCAGCAAATTTCCAAGGCATTGGCCGTAGTAAATCTTGAGCCGTTCGGCGGCATCTTCGATTCCGCTCGCGAGTTCCGCGGCACGGGTGAAGGCGGCCTTGGCTTCCTTATCTGCGTAGCCCTTCGACCACAGCAGCGCCTGGCCATAGCTGGTTTGCAACTTCAGCCGTCGGTTGGCCAACCCGTCGGCTGTCGCCGCGCCTGGGCGCGGCGCCGCCTGCGCAGCCCTGTCGGCCATCTCGATGGCCCTGCCGAGATGGGCGATAGCCTCTTGAAAGGCCGAGCGAGCTAGCGCCTGCCCGCCCGCGTTGCCCCACCATTCGATGGCGGGCTCGGTCAGCCCGGCTCGGGTGAAGTGATGTGCCAGCACTTCCGGCTCTGCTTCAGCCACGTCGGCAAAATGGTCGCGCAGAGTCTCGGCGACCCGCCGGTGCAAAATCTGCCGACGACTTTTGAGCAAGTTTTCGTAAGCGACGTCCTGAACCAGCGCGTGCTTAAAGCGGTAGTCGCTCTCGGGCGGAGTGCCCTGCATCAACAAGATGTTGGCATCCGCGAGTTTCTCCAATGCAGCCTGGAGCGGCACCTCCTCCATGCCGGCGACGGCCCGCAGCAGGGCGTAAGAAAATCCGCGGCCGATGACCGCGCCAATGTGCGCCACGTCGCGCGCCGGGCCGACCCGGTCAAGCCGCGCCATAAGGGATTGCTGCAACGTCGGCGGGATCGTCTGCACGGCGCCTTGCTCACCGCGCTCAAGGAGTAACCGCGTCACTTCCTCGACAAACAGCGGCACGCCGCCGGTGCGGATGACGAGGTCGTCGACGACGTCGCGCGGCAAAGCGTCGCTTGCGGCAAGCTCCGCCACCATGTCACGCACTTGCGCGCGGTCGAGCGGCGCCAACGAAATGGTGCCGTGATGCGAACGCATACTCCACGGCGGGCGGAATTCCGGGCGTAAGGTCGCGACAATAAAGAGCGGCACCAGCTCGCCCTGTTCGGCCATGCCGCGCAGCAAATCGATGGTGGTGGGATCGGCCCAATGCAAATCTTCAAATGCCACCACCACCGGCTGCACCTTGGCGCCCGCCATCACCCAATTGCTTAGTGCCGCGAATTGCCGGCGGCGCAGCTCCTCCGGCGCGAAAGTCGAAACGCGCTCCCTCGGCAGCGGAATATCGACGAGCGGAGCCACCAAGGGCGCGATTTCCGCTGAGTTGAGCTTGACCTGCGCCAGCGAGCTTTCGAGTTCTGCAAGCCGCCGTTCCGCCGGCACATCGGCGCCGCCAAAACGTGCCCGCCCCCATTCCGCAATTGGACGCAAAGGAGTGTTTTGCAGGAGCTGCGAGCAGCTCCATTCCACCCAGGTGTGCGGCACGTCGAGGAGCCGAGCGTGAAATTCCTCAACCAGCCGCGACTTGCCCAGGCCGGGTTCGCCGACAATCAGCATCAATTGACCGTCCCCGGCCCGCGCCCGCTCCCAGCGCCGCAACAGCACGGTCATCTCGTCGTCGCGGCCGACGAACGCCGTCAGATTGCGCTGCCCCGCGTGGCGGCCGCCGCCGCTCGCGCGCACGAGCCGGAACAGCGCGGTCGCTTCGGGCACGCCCTTGAGGACATGCGCGCCGCGGTCTTCCACGACAAACAATCCCGCGATCTGGCGTTGCACGCGTGCCGTGATGAGGATGGCGCCCGGCTCCGCTAGCGCTTGTACGCGGGCGGCGACGTTGGCGACGTCGCCATAAATCTCGCCGGCCGCATCGACGACCGCCGACCCGGTTTCCAGCCCGATGCGAGCGGTTAATTTAGGCTTGCCGCTACCGGCATTTTTGGAATTGAGCGCCACGAGCGCGCGCTGGATCGCCAGCGCCGCGCGCGCCGCGCGCTCGGCATTGTTCTCGTGCGCGAGGGGATAGCCGAACAGCGCAAGGATGCCGTCGCCGAGCTTCTTGGCTACATGCCCGCCGAGCTCGCTGACCGCCGCCGAGGCGGCATCGAGATAAGCACCAACCAGGTCACGCCATTCCTCGACATCGAGTTGCGCGGAGATCGCCGTTGATCCGACCAGATCGCAAAACATCACTGTGAGATAGCGCCTCTCGCCAGCGCTATCTTGCGATTGTGGTGCAGCGGGGGGCGGAAGCGGCGCCGGCGGAGCGGCAGCTTCCGGCGAATCCGCTGCCCCGACCGCGGCAAGCGGCTCGCCGAGCGCCGCAATCGCCCGCAGCAACTTGCGGCGATGACCCAGCGACACGACGCCGAGGTCTTTCAAATCCTGATCGGTGAGATCACCAAGAATCGTGCAATCGACATCGTTCTCGGCGAAGCGCTGAGCGTACTCGGCCATGCCGAGGCTTTTGAGCCAGTCCGCAATTTCTTGCATGAACTCTGTGCCGCTCTACCAGCAATTGGCACACTTAGAGATTAGCAGTTCTGACCACGGCGTTGTAGCTACTTTCGTTCAGAAAGGATGTCTATTCGAGGCCAACAATGTCGCCTGATGACGCCGCATGTACGTCGGCCAATCTCCTGATTGCCGACATAACGGTGTGAATTGCGAAACGCCGCAACCTCCAAATCCGGCCTCTCGAACTTTCGGTAAATCAACCGTTAAGAGAGCAAGCCGCTGGCGCGCTTTCTGTATCTCGCCGGTCGAAAACTCAGTGTCAAAGAAGTTGGCGACGGCATTTTGCTCGCCACCTTCATGCACTACGATCTCGGATATGTCGACTTGGAACAGAAAACCCTGCAACCCATCGACAACCGGTTCGGCACGAGATTGTCACCCATGCCTTAGGTACGTTCCGTCACCTCTAGGCTGGGCAATCCTACCGCTGGCGGAGGGAGTGTCCGCTTAATGGATAAGTTTCACGAGCAATTTCAAATGCTTGGTTTTTTGTTTCTCTTCGACCCATAATCTTACCCACAACCAATCAGTGAGTTTCCGCGGACGGCCGCGAACAACAAACACAGCGGCGCCTGCAAGCACGACCGCGTCTCAGAAAGTTTGAGCCGCCAGAATTAGAAGCACAGTGTCAAGAAAACGCAATGCTCGGCGCTGGTTCGCTTTGCACGGGTACTCAGACATCAACGCGCTCCGCCACGATGCGACCGTTTTCATGACGCGCCGCATACCGGATCTATCTCCCATACCAATCCGTGACACGCTCGCACTGCGGCACTCTGCCGGCCGAATTGGGAACTCGGTGATGCCGCGAACGTGCTCGAAGGTCGGGAAAACAACACTCGCTAAGTAACCTATCCGTCCATCTCAACTCCATCACCGGCACCGTCATTGGCCAGCCGAGGACTGAGAGATGCAAGCGCTCCCGCCGTAAGGAAGGGCGCTATGTGCGTGTTTAACATCCAAAAATACGCACCAATGTGCATGCGTTTGGCGGCAGAGTGTAGAGGCTTGGCAGCAGATGCTCCTGAGCCCGACCTAAGGGCGATCTTCCTTCGTATGGCCAGCGCATGGACGGAATTGGCGGATCAGCCGCGTGTCCTGCATTAACGCATGACCTTCGGGGCAACCGTGAAAAGGTTGCGGGCGGATTGGTATGGCGGAATTCGAGCTCCATCCGCCATGCGTCTGATTTTATGCACCGCCATCGGGACTTCGATAGGTGCCAAGAATCTTATCCCAGAAGAAGTGGATTACACCAAAATTACTATTCGCGTGACGGTGATGAACAAAGTGTAGTTCCTGGTGGCGTCTGAACCACGCAAACCTTTGAAGTCGCGATCCCTCTAAGTGATATTCCTTGTCGAAAAAGACGTGCGCGTAAAACGATGCCGCGCTTGCGATTATCATCACCACAAAATAATTTAGCGGCAATAGGAAATAAGCGCACGCTCCAACTAGAAACACAGGAATAAAGAAGTACGGCGTAGTGTTGCCTTCGTCACCGAGGTACGTCTGAGAGACAAGATGAGCGCCGGAATAATGGGTGTGATGGAAGTTGATGTGGTTGCGAAAAATCCCACCGCCCATTGGATGGTGGGCAACCTTATAATGTATCAAGGTCTGCCCAAATGACATGACCAAATGCGTCGCGACAGCAGTGACGAGAAATAGCGAGAACGTCAGAACGAGCGGTGATACCATCTCGAGCACAAGCGATTCCTCGGACTTAAGGGAAGAATTTAGCACCATAGCGCTATTCCCGTCAGGTGCATCTTTGCGCTTCTTACCGCGTGGGCTGGTGCGCTGCCCCTTCGTCGAGTGCCGGCAGGCGATTGAATTGGGAGGACGCCGTGCGGAAGAGCATTGGGGACAAGAAGAGGCCTTGTAAAAACTGCGAGGGTAAGGGCACGCTCAAGAAAGGAGACAAGATCGTGAGATGCCAGAGGTGCGGGGGGACCGGGATCAAGCCGTCATAGTTCGTCCAAGTTCTTCGGCACCTCGCCGAATGATTTCAAAATTGTGGCGTCGTCGAAATTTCCCATGTTCGGGTCGCCGCTGCGCTTGAACGCGAGCGCGCCGGCGTTGATCGGGTCCCGTGACATCGATTCGGCCCGCCGGATCGCGGCTCGTTCATTAGGCAGCTCTTGCGCTTCGCCGGGCGCTACGCCTTCTTCGGTCCTCACAAAGGGCAAAGCTACATAATATATGACTGCCATTGCTGCCTCCCGCTCGACGCTGTCTTACCGTAGCTCTGAAAACGTCGACTAGTGCGTCGGCGTAGTTGAAGCCGAAGTCGCGGCGGTTGTCGACGTGTCGTCGGTGGGGATGACTGGCGGGGCGGCAGCGGGGGTCGATGATGACGGTGCGAGTGAAAGTCGAGGTGAGGCCGGATTGGTGGCTGCCGCGTAGTGCGCATAAGGAGAGACCACAGGGTTCCCGCGACACGGCGGAAAAAGTCA
>DATNNI010000499.1:0-14340 GCA_035601915.1 Xanthobacteraceae bacterium | reverse complement strand
GGCGCATCGCGCGGTTGGTGCGATCGAGCAAGGCTTCGCACGCCTGCTTGAAGGTCTCGCGCCCGAAGCGGTCGCAGATCTCGATCACGCGCTTCTCGCCGGCGCGGCAGCCGGCAATGATGGCCATGAGATCGGAGTAGTTCATCTCCGGCGTGCGCGTGTTGTTCATGATCAGGTCGAGCACCGCCTTGTTGAGCTCGCCGCGCCGGTAAAGCAGCAAGGGCGGGATGCGCAGCCCCTCGCCGAAGATCGATGTCGCGTTCGTCGGCATACTGCCGGGCACCCAGCCGCCGACATCCATCAAATGGCCGAACATCGAGGTGAAGCCGACCAGTTCGCCCTCGTAGAACACCGGGACCAGCACCATCCAGTCGTTGATGTGGCTGATGGAACCGCCGCACTTGTAAGGATCGCTCTGCAGGATGACATCGCCCGGCTCCAGGTCGAATTTTTGCTCGGCGAGCATCTCGTTGATATAGGAGCCAAACTGCCCGACGATCATGCGCCCTTTGGGGTCGGTGATCATCGGAAACTCGTCGTGTTGCTCGCGGATCACCGGCGACATCGCCGAACGGAATAATACCGCATCCATTTCGTGGCGCGCGTTGCGAAGCGCGTTCTCAATGAGATCGAGCGCGACGGTGTCGAGGCGAGCACCTTCGCTTTGCTGCCGGGCTGAGGATGGCGCGGCCGCTTCGGCCTGTGCGCTGCCGCCCGCGATGGGGACGCGTGGCCGCTGCGGCCGGTCAGCCCGCTCCTCGACGGGAGTCTCACCGCCGAACATGTTTGCACAGTGTCGCAACGCCGTTTCGGTTGCGCGGCGCAATGCGGCGCCTTCGTCGCCGTTTGCTCGTGCCGAGCCGAATTGCTCCTTTGAGCTGCCGTTGACCGTCAGCTTGCAGAGCACGGTCACCGATCCCCGCTCGGTTTTGTGCTCGATGACTTCAGACGACCAGCCGGAGCCGAAACGCTCGTTGAGCGCCGCATAGACATCGGAGGGCGCCCCCGCGGCCGACGCAAGACTGGCTGAGGTGAGATCGGCGTTCGTGGGGGGCCGGTGGTTCACGCCGAGAACGCCCAGCTCCTCGGTTTGTGCCGAGAAAATGCGGTCGAACTGCTGCTTGTTGGCCTTGAGCAGGTCGTCGAAGCTTACCGAGCTGCTCAGGGGATTGAAGTTCGCCATCAATACGGTCCTTGGGTGCCTTTATGAGGCACGGTCAGATGTGATCAGAATATTCAAGTACTCGTCGACCTCGCCGGTGTGGTTGGGGTGGATCACGGTCGTTGCGTCCATTTGCACAATGATAGCTGGGCCGTGGATGCGATTGCCAGTCCGCAATCGGCCCCGGTCATAGACGTTAACGGACGCGAAGCTGCCGTCGAAATAAGCCCGATGCTGCTCTACCACGGCGGCTGCCGGGCTGGGGCCTTCCTTATCGAATTTGGGCAGGCTGATCTTCTGCACGGTGCCGATGCCGACCGCGCGCAGGTTTACCAACTCGACGGGTTGATCGAGCTTGAATCCATAAATGCGCTCGTGCGCCAGTCCGAAACGCCGCGCCAAATCTTCGAGCGCACCGGCGCCGACGCGCTCCGGATCGAGCTCCAGAGAAAATTCGTAGCCTTGCCGGAAATAGCGGACATCTGCCTCATAGCTTACGCGCTGCCGCGTCTCGTCCACGCCTTCCTCGCGCAGCCAAGCCCGCGCATCGCGCCCGAGCTTGGTAAGAATGTCGCCTATTTGGCTCGGGTCCGCCTCGTCGACGGTGCGCACGAAGGTCTGGGCGAATTCATTCTTCACGTCGGAGTACAAAAAACCCAATGCCGATAATACGCCGGGCGTCGGCGGCACGATCACGGGATAGCACCCGGCGAGCGCGGCCATGGCGTTGCCGTGCAGGGGGCCGGCGCCGCCGAATGGGACGAGCGCGAAATCTCTCGGATCGAGGCCTTTTTGTACCGTCACCAGCCGCAGCGCCCCGAGCATGTTCTCGTTGACGATGTCTAAGATGCCTTGGGCCGCCTGATAAAGGTCGAGATTGAGCGCGCGCGCAATCTTGGCGACGGCCTCTTCCGCGGCTTTCACATCGAGCATCATTTTGCCGCCGAGAAGGCGCGGCGGCAGCCGTCCTAAAACCACATTTGCATCCGTGACCGTCGGCCGGTCGCCGCCCTTGCCGTAACAAGCGGGCCCGGGCACCGCACCCGCGCTTTCCGGACCGACACGCAATGCGCCGGTCATGGGCACGTGCGCGATCGAACCGCCGCCGGCGCCGACGCTGTGCACGTCCACCGACGGTACCTTAATTGGATAATAGCCAATCGTCGTCTGCCGTGAGATCGTCGGTTTGCCGTCCTGAATAAGCGATACGTCGGTTGAAGTGCCGCCCATGTCGAAGCCGAGCGCTTCCGGATATCCGGCAAGCGAAGCCATGAAGGCTGCACCGGATACGCCGCCGGCTGGACCCGACAGCATGGTGTGCACCGGCGACTGGCTGGCGCGCTCGACGCTCATGAGGCCGCCATCGGAGCGCACGATGTTAACGCTGGGCTGAAAATTTACGCTGCGCAGTTTGTCTTCGAAGCCGGTCAGATAACGCCGCATGCTGGGGCTAACATACGCGTTCATCACCGTGACCAGGGTGCGCTCGTACTCGCGGAATTCCGGAAGGATTTCCGAGGATAGCGATACCGGCATCTCGGGTGCCGTTTCCACGACAATCGCCTTGGCGCGCTGCTCGTGCTGCGGATTCGCATACGAATGCAGCAACGACACGGTAATCGACTCCGCCCCTAGCTCAATGAGCTCGCGTACGGCATTACGGGTGGAAGTTTCGTCGAGCGGCGTGATCACTTCGCCGCGCGCGCTGATGCGCTCGCGGATGCCGCGGGTAAGTTCGAGATCCGCCAAGGGATCGGGCTTCTGCATAATGATCCAGCCCGCCAGTGGTCCCGGAGTTTGCGAGCGGGCGAGATGCAGAACCTGTTCGAAATTCTCCGTCACCAGGAGCCCGACCTTGGCGCCTTTTTCCTCCAGAACGATATTGGTTGACACCGTCGTGCCGTGGAGGAGGGCGGTCACTTCGGAAGCGGCCACGCCGCTTTCCTGGAACAGCTGCTGAATTCCGTTCAAAATTCCAATCGACTGATCGCTTGGCGTCGAGGGTGTTTTGAACAGGCGCATCCCGCCGGAGCGCTCGTCAAACAGCAGCAGATCCGTGAATGTCCCGCCGACGTCAATGCCGAGCCGGCTGCTCATAACACCCCCTGTACTAGCCGCTTCGGAAAAACTTGCGCCGAAACGAAACAATTCCCTTACTACTTCCAGAGCGCCGCGCTATTACGCGCGCACGGAAGCGCATTCCACGCCTCTCGTCACAATAATGGTCCCGGAGCAAAGACAATAGTCCTTTAGCAACAGCCCCATGTCAACAAGCCCCCGTTGTTCCGGTCGCGCGTTTTCACGGCTTTTGACAACACCCGGGAATGATTTACCATCGGACCGGGACGAACCAAAATCGCGAACATGGCCGACGACACAACCAAACAGCAGCAATTCTGGAGCGGCGTCGTCGCCGTCATCATCCTGCTCGTCTTCCTTTACTTCTATCGCCCCTTTGAAGCTTATCTGGTCGCGCATATTCCGTTCATTCATTTCAGCAATATCGTCTTCTGGTTCGCGTCGCTGGTCGGAATTGTCGCCTACGCTTTTGCTCATTGGCAGTCGTTTCGGAACGAGATCTTCCGCAATGTCGCCGAACTGAACGTCGATACGCTGGTCTTCGACACCCTGCAGGCGGCTATTCTGGTGGCGGTGATCTTTTGCGCCGGCGCGACGCTGCAGGCGATCGAAGTGTTGAGCGAATACTTTGTAAGCCGCGGTCCGATCTTCGACGCCGCCTTCGGCGAGAAGCTTCTGGCGATAATCTTGCTGGTGATCCTGGCGTTGCTGTTCTATCTGCTGCACTATGCCGTGCGCGCCTTGCGCACCGGCTGGCGGCAGCGCACGGCGCCGCCACGCGCGCGCTGACAGCCCAAAATCTCGACTACTAGCTAATTCCACGAGGGCGCTGATGGCGCCCCCGAGCTTCGCCGCAACTAAATCGACAATGAATCAAACGGCGCGCGCCGCTTCGGCCGTGGCTTTCTCGCGCGGGTAGCGGCGGCGGAAATCATCCGCGATCTGGTCGAAGGTGGCAAATTTCACGCCGGCGTGTTTGGAGAGATAGTCGTATATGCGTTCCAGCATCAGCAGGACTTGCGGTCGTCCGGAAACGTCGGGATGGATGGTCATCGCGAACACGGCATAGTCGTATTCGCGGTAGACCCAATCGAATTGATCGCACCACAGTTCTTCGATATCGCGCGGCTTGACGAAGCCGTGACTGTTCGGCGCGCTCTTCATAAACATCATCGGCGGCAGATCGTCGAGGTACCAGCTGCCGGGTATGTCGATCAGATCGGTCTCTTCGCCGCGCACCAGCGGCTTCATCCACTCGCTCGGATGTTTCGAGTAGTCGATCAGGGTCCAGCTGTCGCCCACCCGCACGTAAAACGGGTGGAAATCGTCGTTCATCAGGCTGTGATCGTATTTGATGCCTTTTTTCAGCAGGAGCTCGTTGGTGACTTGGCTGAATTCCCACCACGGTGCGACGTAACCTGACGGACGCCGGCCGCTCAGCCGCTCGATGAGCTCGATGCACTTGTCCATGACCGCCTCTTCCTGGCCGGGCGTCATGGCGATCGGGTTTTCGTGGGTGTAGCCATGCATGCCGATCTCGTGTCCGGCATCGACTACGAGCTTGCACTCCTTCGGGAAAGTCTCGATCGAGTGTCCAGGAATGAACCAGCTGGTCGGTATGCCGAGACGGTCGAACAAATTGACCAGACGCGGCACGCCGACTTCGCCCGCGAACAATCCGCGGGAAATGTCGCACGGCGACCGCTCACCGCCGTAAGAACCGAGCCAGCCCGCCACCGCATCGACGTCGACGCCGATGGCGCAGAATATTTCCTTCTTGCCGCCGTTCCCACCACGCGCCGCCGGGCGGACGCTGCGCGCCGCTTCGGCGCCCCCGCCAGTGACGAGAGAGCGCGGTTGGTAACGCGGCCCGGTCGCTGAGCCATAGCCAACGCGAGAGCCGCCGGCGGATGGACGTGCACGATTGTCGTCGGTCATCAATGCCCCACTGACGCTAGTTATAATTCGGTCTTGCTCCGGCCTCCGGCAACGAACGGTCACGCACCGGCAAACAGTCCCACGTCGTGTGGATGCCGGCAAGAGGCTGCGGCAGCGTGGTGGATGTGCTCGGCGAAGCAAGCCGAACGCTGTGCCTCGTTGACAACGAGGGAGCGCCAACGCCATGTTTGGACATCTGCTCCTGTCCTCGGAGGCGCAAAATGAATGACTGGCAAAAATCCACCCGTGCCGATTACGAACAAAAGGGTTTTGCCGCCCGCTCCGGCTATGGCCGCAACCCGGTCCTTTTGATCGTCGATTTTATCAACGCCTTCACCGACCCGAAAACACCGCTCGGTGGCGACTTTGCCTGGGAGATCAATGCCACACGGCAGCTGCTGGCGGCGTTCCGCCGCGGCAGATTGCCGATTGTTTATACCACCACCGCTTACCGCAAGGATTTGCGCGACGGCGGGGTGTTCGTCAAAAAAGTGCCGTCGCTCGCCATCTTGCAAAAGGGTTCGCCGCTAGTCGAGGTCGACCCACGAATTGAGCCTTTGCCGGGGGAAAAAATCATCGAAAAGAAATACGCCAGTGCATTCTTCGGCACCGATCTGGACGTCGAGTTGCGCAAGCTCGGCGTCGACACCGTCGTCACGGCCGGTTGCACCACAAGCGGCTGCATCCGGGCCTCCGTCATCGACTCCCTGCAGTACGGCTATCACACCATTGTCGTACGCGAAGCCGTCGGCGATCGCGCCGCGGGACCCCACGAGGCGAACCTGTTCGATATGGATGCGAAATATGCCGACGTGGTCGGTCTCGCGGAGGTCCTTGAGTATCTGCGCCAATTCGCCGATAGAGCCGGGTTTGCCGCCAAGGCCGAAGAAGACTTTGAGCGCTTTTGGCCGCGCGCCCAGCGCGGGTAAGTGACGGCTATGGCAAACCAGCCGCAATCAAACCTGTCGTCGGTTTTCGACGGTATGTTGACCCAGAGCAAAAAGCAGCTCGACGATCTTTATCGCGGATCGCGCGGCGGCGTCGGGGAGCTCGCTAAGACTGCCGCGGCCATTTTCGGCGGCGAGAACGCCGTTCCGGCGGAAGCGCGCCCGACGCTCTCCGCCGATTTTGAGGACGGTTCTTCGGCCACACGCCGATTGCGCGAGCGCTTCGGCAGCGACTGGCACTATGAGATCAAGGAACGGCATCGCGACGGAGACGAGGCGATTGTTTTGGGTAAGCTTACTTTCGGCAAAGAGGGCGCGATACGAACTCAATTCGGTCGAGCCAAAATGCCCGGCGCGGCGGTGGCGGGAGCAAGTAGCGGCGTGCCGTTTCGCATCGTGGAGGGGGGCGGCGCACGGGACGAGCAAGACGCATTTCGCCGCGCGGCGGAAGCGGCGCTTGCAAGTTGCGTTGCTCTTATCTAGCGGCGCCGTTTGCCCAGGCCGCCGATCCTCTCCAATCGCGCTCTCAATGGGAAGCCGCGCTGCGCGCGACCCGCGCAGATACTTCGCTCTTCTCGGTATACTCGCCGCACCAGTCACCGCCGAACGTAATCGGCCAGGCCCCCACGCCGTTCTCGCGCCGCGCAGGCGGAAACCGGCGGCAATAGCCGACCGCCTGTTCGGATTCCGGTTCGGCGCCTTCGGTCGGCTGAAAATGCCACCATCGGCAACCGGCGCAGGCCAACTGGGCAGTTACGGCCATCCCTGCATGTCCTATTGATCGGGCATTCAACCATTATTTGTTGCTTGTGCTCAACTGCTCCAACGAGGTGTGGCGGCAATCTGCGGTGCGGCGAGCGTTTCGGCTATCGCATATGGCGATGTTTCGTCAGGGGTTGCACGCGACGGACATTGCTGACAAACTTTTATGGTAGACCGCAATCACGCGTCATAATCCGGGTCTTGCGCGGCGAGAAGGGGTGATCGGGCAAGCCATGGCTCGGGTAGGCGTTGATGTCGGCGGCACCAACACGGATTTGGTCCTCGAAGCCGATCACGGCGTTTTCGTGCACAAGGTCGCGAGCACGCCGCACGACCAGTCGGAAGGCGTCCTCAAAGGGCTGCGTGAACTTTGCGACATAGCCGGAGTTTCTCCGGTTGATGTGTCTTTGATCGTCCACGGCACGACTGTCGCGACCAACATCACCATCGAGCATAACGGCGCGGAAGTCGGAATGCTGACGACGCGCAATTTTCGCGACATATTGCATATCGGCAGGCACAAACGGCCTTACAACTTTTCCCTGCACTTCGAAGTTCCGTGGCAGAAGCGGCCCTTGGTCAAGCGACGCAACCGGGTCGCGGTGAGCGAGCGGATCCTGCCGCCCGACGGCACGATCGAAATCCCTCTCAATGAGCCGGAAGTGCTGGAAGCGACGCGGCTGTTCAAGCGCCGTGGCATCAAGTCCGTTGTGATCGGTTTTTTGTTTTCGTTTCTCAACGACGCGCACGAGCGGCGCGCCGCCGAAATCGTTCGCGCCGAAATGCCCGACGCCTATATTTGCACGTCGTCTGAAGTGGCGAACGTGATCCGCGAATACGAACGCTTCTCCACGGCGGCGATGAACGGCTTTGTCGGTCCAAAGACGTCGCTTTATCTGGAGAACCTGCAGCAGAAACTCATCGACAACGGTTTTCGCGCCAATTTGCGCGTCATTCAATCGAACGGTGGCATCGCCACTGTCGAGACTTGTTCGCAAAAGGCCGTCGGCATCCTGATGTCGGGTCCGGCGGGAGGGGTAATCGGCGGCCGCGCCGAAGGTTTGTTGTGCGGCCGTTCCAATCTCATCACCGTCGATATCGGCGGCACATCGGCGGATATCAGCACGATTCCCGACGGCCGCATCAAGATCATGAACGCGCGCGACTCTTACGTGAGCGGCCACCCGATCCTGGTGCCGATGATCGACCTTGTGTCCATCGGCGCCGGCGGCGGATCGATCGCCTATATCGATTCCGCCGGCGGGTTCCACGTCGGTCCGCGCTCCGCCGGCGCCGAGCCCGGGCCAGCCTGTTACGGCAAGGGAGGCGAGGAGCCGACCGTCACCGACGCCCAGGTCGTGCTCGGGCGTCTCGATGCTGACAAGATGCTTGGCGGCGATCTACCGCTCGATCCGGACCTTGCCTACAAGGCGGTCGAGCGGAAGGTGGCGCAGCCGCTCGGCCTTTCGCCGGTCGAAGCCGCACTTGGCATTATCAAGGTCATCAACTCGAACATGGCGCTCGCGATCCGTTCGAATTCGGTGGCGCGCGGCATCGATCCGCGCGAGTTCGCGCTGGTGCCGTTCGGCGGCGCCGGTCCGCTTCACGGCGTCGCGCTGGCGGAAGCAATTTCGGCCAAGGACATTATCGTGCCCGTGGCCCCGGGCATCACCGCGGCAATGGGACTGTTGCAGACTGATATGCAATACGAGCACGCGAGATCGCTCATCGTGTCGCTGCGCCACGCAGATCAAACCGCCATAGAGCGGATGAACGCCGTGATCGACGAATTGGTCGAGCAGTGCCGCCGCGATCTGGAAAAGGACGGCGTCGCCGCCGGCCGCCAGAAATTCCAACGGCTCGCCGAATGCCGCTATCACGGACAGGGGTTTGAGCTCCGCGCACAGCTTCCCGAAGGACGTCTCACCGCCTCCAACCTCGCGGACGTGGTCGCGAGCTTCCACCAACAACACCGGCTTGATTACGGCTATCATTTCGAGGATGGCGAGGTGGAATTGATCACCGTCCGCGTCATCGGCAGCGAAGATGTGGCGCCGCTCAAGGTGGCGCGGATCGAAAAGGCCGCCGAGGGAAGCGACATTTCCGGCGCTTTCCTCTATAGCCGCGCGACGACCTTCGACGACGGGCAGAGCGTAGACACTCCGCGCTATGATCGAAATCGCTTGCGGGCCGGCCAGCGGATTGTGGGGCCGGCGATATTGATTCAGCACAATTCGACGACGCTATTGCCCCCTGGATATACGGCCGCCGTTGCCGAATACGGCAACTTGCATGTTTACCGGGGAGCATGAGGCTTATTTCATGGCCGAAACAATCGATCCCATCACCTTGCAGGTCATCAACGGCGCGTTGCAGACCATCGCCGAGGAAATGGGACACGTGCTTTATCGCATGTCGTTTTCCTCCATTATTCGCGAGTCGCAAGATCTCGGCGCCGGATTGTTCGACACCGATTTCAATACGCTTTGCGAATCGGAATCGACGCCGCTCCACATCGGGTCTTTGCCGGGCTACCTCGCGGGGATCAAAGAAACCTTGCAGGACGGCGAATGGCACGACGGCGATCTTGTAATTCACAATCACCCATACCACGGCTCAAGCCACTCACCCGATATCGCGGTGGTGGTCCCGGTCTTTCATGAACGCGAATTGGTCGGCTTTTCCGCCAATACCGCGCATCATGTGGATATCGGCGCAGCGACGCCGGGCCTGATCATCGACATCCCGGACGTGTTCGCAGAGGGCATGCTCTTCGCCGGTACAAAACTTTACGAGCGCGGCAAACGCAACGAAGCGCTGTGGAGCTATATCGGGCGCAACAGCCGGGCAGCGCGCCAGTTACAGGATGATCTGGACGCACAAATCGCCTCCGCGCGGCTGGGCGCTAGGCGTTTTGCCGAGCTCATGGATCGTTACGGCCGGCAAGTCATTCTCGATGCGACCAAACAATTGATGGATTACACTGAGCGCGTTCTGCGCCAACGGATCGCCGCCATTCCCGACGGTGAATACCGGGCCGAAGGGTTTCTCGACGACGACGGCAAAAATCGCGATGTGCGCCTGCCGATCAAGGTTTGCGTCCGCGTCAAGGGCGACGGCATCGAAATCGATCTCACCGGCTCCTCCAAGCAAGTCGAGACCGCATTCAACGTGCCATTCGACGGCTCGACCAAGGTGGCGTGTTTCTGCGCTATTCGGTCGCTGCTGCTGGACGCCGCGACCTCCGACGTGAAAGTGCCTTCGAACCAAGGCTCGTTTAGGCCGGTGACGGTGATCGCGCCCAAGGGCTCGATCTATAACCCGATTTACCCTGCCGCCGCCGAGGCGCGCTTTGCGCAATGCAACCGGGTGATCGACTTGATCTACAAGGCGCTCGCTCCGGTCTTGCCGAACGACATCATCGCCGGCAGCTCGGCGAGCCTGTCTTTCTGTTCGTACGCCGGAATACGGCCGAGCGGCGACTATTGGGTCTTTCTCGAAGTGAATGAAGGCTCGTATGGCGGTCGTCCGCGCGCCGACGGGCCCGACTGCATCGACAATCTGATGGCGAATACACGCAACAATCCGATCGAAGATTTGGCGATGCATCTGCCGATGATTTGCGACCGGTACGAGTTGCGCGACGATGTCATGCCGGGCGCCGGGCGCTCGCGTGGCGGCATTGGCGTCGTCAAGGCGCAAAGAGTTTTGACCGATGCCTTCATTACCCACGAGAACGAGCGCCACTTCGACGTGCCTTGGGGCATTTTCGGCGGTAAGCCCGGTCAGGTCGGAAAAGTCGAGATTTACAATGTCGGCCATCCGAGCGACGTCAAACACATGCCGGCGAAATTTTCCGGGCTGCGGGTCGCGGCTGGCGACGTGCACGTGTTTTACGCGCCGTGCGGCGGCGGCTTTGGGGATCCGCTAGAACGGCCTGCGACGCAGGTACTCGACGACGTGCTGGACGGTTTCTGCACGGTCGAGCATGCACGCTTGGCGTACGGCGTCATCGTCGATCCTGCCGTCGAGAATGTGGATGAGATGGCGACTACGGCTTTGCGTGAGCGCATGCGCGCAGGCGCGCCAAGCGCGACGCCGTTGTCGCCGCCCGCCGAACTAGCGGCAGTGCCGCCTTCACGGCACGCGCCGGAGCCGTCACGGCTGACGTCAAGGAGCGGTCTCAGTCCGTTGCGGGAAAGACCGCTTCGTCCCGCGACCGGCGCGGATATTCCGGGCGCGCCGGCCGCCAGGCATCGCGAACGCCCACTGACGGAGGTCATCCGCGGATTGCGCGAAGCCTATGGCGAGGCCTGGAGTTTCGAAGTCTTGGAGCACAACACGACTACGGATGCGGTCGAAGTCGTCGGCCAACTGCGCGCCAACGGCACGAACGTGCGCGAATCTGCAGTCGCGGGGTGGGACAACGGAGCCAGTCGCGGAGAGTTGTTGCAGCGGGCGGCCGACGATAGCCTGCGCAAATGCGTTGAGACGTTGATGCACGACCAACGTTAGCGCTGGCGGCAGCCCGTTAACGGAAAGGAGTAAGGCCGCGCTTTGGAAGAAAGAGCGACAGATTTTGTCGAAGCGATGGCGGTGATTGCAGTCATCGGCGTGCTTGCTTTTTTGATTGGATGGCTCGTGCGTATGCCGCAGGGCCAGCATGCACCGGCGGGCGGCGCGGCCGCGGTCGGGCAATCGCCGCGCTGGTACGAGTTCGCGCTCGCGCTTCTTTTGCTGGCGGCGATCGCGGCCTTCCTCATCTGGCTCATTTCGAGCGGACAGCAATGGGTGTGGGGCGAGACCTTCTTTGACTGGCGCTCCGATCCGCGCGCCATTGCGTTCGCCGCCATCATGATTGGCATTGGTGTCGTAGGGCTTGCCGTCTCGCTCGCTTACACCGTCGTCCAGTCCTCCCAACCCATTGCCGCGCCACGCGCGAAGGATGCAGCGCTGGCGGAGTCGGCGGCGGTGCCGGCTGCGGTGCCCGCGGCTTCGCCGCTCCGGCTTCTCGGGCTGATCGCTCTGGTCGTTGCGATTGTGCTGCTCTGCTGGATCGCGCTGCCGCGAGCTGATCAATTTGGGCTGCTCACCCAACTTATCTACCCGGCGAGTGTCGGTCTTGCTTTGGTCCTGGTGTTTGACAAGGCGACGCGGACGTGGGGAGCAAAGCGCGGCGCTGAGACTTTCCGCGAATGGCTGTTTTGCGATCTTTTCGCGTTTCTGCTTGTGCTCGCGTTCCTCAACCTGCGCAGCCTGGGAAAACCGGACACCTATGCCGCCAGCTTCTGGGATATTCTCAACCTGGTGCTGTGGTTTGCCGCGTTCTGGTCGGTCGATCGCGGCGTCGCGCGCGGCCGCTTCCTCGCGGGTTACGGTTATCTCGTTATCGCTCCGCTTTTGCTGCTGATCTGGCAGGCAGTCACAGGCACTCCGGCGCCGGCGTCCTGGTGGGGAACGGTATGGCCGTTTCTCATTCTTGGCGCCGTCTTCTTCGTGCTTGAGGCCATCACGCTTGTCGCCTCGAGCGGCGAACGGCAAACCTTGGCGGCGGTCAAAGATACGCTGTTCCTTTTTCTTTACGCCGTTCTCCTGATTGTCGCGGCGAGATCCCATGGCTGAAAGCTATGAGTCTGGACTTGGCGTAGCTCTTGCCGTTCTCGCCTTGACGTGCTCCAGTTCGCCCGCCGGGTAAGTATCAAGGGGCCTGATTGAAATGACGGGGTGGCGGCTGTTTTGGGCGCTTGTCGGCTACGTGGCCTTCATCGTCATTCTGATCTTCCTGTATTTTTACAAGCCGTTCGAAGACTTCTTCACGCTCGTTATCAACGGGCTCGGCTACGACAACGCGATGTTCTGGGTGGTGTTGATTGCCGCCATCGTCGGCTTCTGCACGTTTCATTGGCGGGCCTATCGGCTCTACATCGTGCAAAGACGCAGTGTCGATGGGATGGTTTTGGCCTCGCTTCGCGGTTCGGCTTTTATCGCCATTCTGTTATGCGCAGGCGCCGCAGTGCAATCGTTATTGATCTTGTGCGTTTACTTGCTACAGCCGGAATATTCGCTCAGTGCTGAGTTCGGCAGCAGGCTCGGCGCTGTCGTGGCGCTGGCGATCCTCACGGTGTGCTTCTGCCTGATTTATTGGGTGCTCAAAGTCATCCGGCAGGCTTCGCCGGTTAGTGAGAGCGCCGATACAGGATCGTATAGATTACAATAAACATTCCGATCATCAGCAGCGAAAATATGGTCGACGCCGTGCCCAGCGCGAACAACGTCGGCTGTACGCGCTGAGTGAGCGACGCATTAATGTCCAGCGGCAGCGTGTTCTGTGCGCCTGACAAAAGCGTTGTGCGAGCAAATTCATCGTAGGACAGCGTGAAGCCGAAAAGTCCGGCCGCGACAATGCCGGGCAGGATCAGCGGCAGCGTAATCTCCTTAAAGACCGTCCATTCGTCCGCGCCCATGTCGCGGGCAGCCTCCTCGAGTCGCGCGTCAAAACGGTTGAACACCGCCATCATGACCAGGAAGCCGAACGGCAGGGTCCACACCACGTGCACGGCAAGGCCGGACGACCACCAGTTCGGCGGAATGCCGACCTGGCGCAGCATGGTGGCCAAGCCGAGGCTGAGCAGCGTGCCGGGCACCATCAGGCCCGCCATCACGGCGTAAAACAGCGCCCCCGAGCCGCGGAAGCGCTTGCGAAACGCCATCGCAAGCATGGTCGAGAACAGCGCGGTGATGATCATGACGATCACGGCGAGAATGAGCGAACGCACCAGCGAAGCTTTGAGGTCGCCGACCGCGGACGGGCCGGTCAACTTTTCCCACCAGTAGAAGCTGAAGCCGCGCATCGGAAAGGTTACGCCGCCGCGCGGTCCCTGGAAGGACAGCGTGAACATTGCGAACATCGGCCCGTACACGAAGATGAAAAAGATAACGTAATAGATGCTGAAACCCGCTTTTATGCGGGCCTTGCGGCGGCTCTCCGCGGTCGAACGCGCCATCTCAAAGCTCCTTGCGGATGTCGACCAGGCGCAGGATGATCACGACGCCCATCATCATCGCGACCATCAGCATGAAGGCGTTGACCGCAGCGAACGGGTAGTTTCCGGTGACGTAGTAGGTGAGGATCACGGTGCCCGTCGTCGAGGCTTTGCCGCCGTAGACGACGACGGCGGTGGCGAATTCGCCCATGACCGCAACGAAGATGAAGATCATGCCGATGGCTACGCCGGGAAGCGACAATGGCGCGATGATCTCGCGGAAGATCTGGAAGGGCGTAGCACCCATGTCGCGCGCCGCCTCAAGCAGCGTTCGGTCGATTTTGGCCAAAGAGAAGAAGATCGGTCCGACGGCCAGCACGACGTAGAGCTGTACCAGCGCCATGGTGTAGCTGAATTCGGAATAAAGGAAGAAGCTGAGCGGCTCGTCGATGGCGCCTATGCCAACCAG
>DATNNI010000498.1:0-4858 GCA_035601915.1 Xanthobacteraceae bacterium | reverse complement strand
CGGCAGGATGTCCGCAATGTAATAGGGCAGCACGCGCGCCGCGGTGTCCTTGAGGCTTTCGCCGCCCGGCGGCGCGACATCATACGAGCGTCGCCAAATGTGCACCTGGTCCTCGCCCCACTTGGCGCGCGCGTCGTCCTTGTTGAGGCCGGCGAGGTCGCCATAGTCGCGCTCGTTGAGCGCCTGGTCCTTGACGATCGGCACGGCCGTCTCACCGAGTTCTTCGAGCATCAAGTCGAGCGATTTTTGCGCGCGTTTGAGCGCCGAGGTAAACGCGACGTCGAAACACAAGCCTTGTGCTTTGAGTTTGCGCCCGGCGTCGCGCGCTTCGGCGATCCCCCTCTCGGTCAGATCGACATCGCGCCAGCCGGTGAACAGATTTTTCTTGTTCCACTCGCTCTCGCCGTGGCGCACGAGCACAAGCAGGCGGCTACCCATTGCTGCACGTTCTCTCTTTATTGGTGCATGATCTTTTCGGAAAACCGGTTCCCACCCTCGGATCAAGTCCAAGGGCAAGCTTTTCCGGATCATGCACTAATGCGTCAGATTGACGGTGACGTTCTTACCCTGCGTGTAGCTGTCGAGCATGCCTTCGAGCGAGAATTCCCGGCCGATGCCGCTTTGCTTGTAGCCGCCATAGGAGTGGCCGGGGCTCTGGCCGAGGCCCTGATTGACTTGCACCCAGCCTGACTCGATGGCGTGCGCGGTGCGCAACGCTTTGCCGATGTCGTGCGACCAGACGTAAGCGGCAAGGCCATAATGGCTGTCGTTGGCCATGCGGATGGCGTCAGCTTCGTCGGTCCAGGGAATAGCCACCAGCACCGGGCCGAAAATTTCCTCACGCGCCAGCCGCCAGTCGTTGGCGGCGTTGGCGAAGATGGTCGGGATGGCGTAATAGCCTTCGCTCAGCGGCCCCTCCTTAGGCGGCAGGCCGCCGATCACGACGCGGCCAGTGCGCTGCTTCAGCCCCTCCTCGACATACTTGCAGACTTTCTTGAACTGCTTCTCGTTGATGATGGTGCCGATGTCGCTTGCCTCATCGAGCGGATCGCCAATCTTGAGCGCGTTGACCTTGCGGCCGAGCCCGCCGAGAAAGCTGTCGAAAATGTCGCGATGCAGAAAAAGCCGCGAGCCCGCAGTGCAAGACTGACTTTGGCGCGTAAAACGCATGGCCGAAACAATGCCGTCGAGCACCCAATCCTCGTTGGCGTCGGGGAAGACGATCGACGGGCTCTTGCCGCCGAGCTCGAGCGAAATCGGCACAATGCGGTCGGCGGCGGCGCGCATCACAATCTTGCCGACCTCGGTCGAGCCGGTAAAGGAGAGCTTGCGCACGGTCGGATGATTGGCGAGCGGCCCGCCGCATTCCTCGCCAAATCCTGTCAGCAAGTTGAGCACGCCCGGCGGCAAAAATTGCTGGCACACTTCGGCGAGCAGCAAGACGCCGAGCGGCGCATCCTCCGCGGCCTTCATCACCATGGTATTGCCGGCGCACAGCGCCGGGCCGATCTTGACGGCGGCGAGCAGCACCGGCGCGTTCCACGGAATGATGGCGCCGACCACGCCAAGCGGCTCGCGCCGCGTATAGCAAAGCACGTTCTCGCCGAGCGGAATGGTGTCGCCCTTGAGCTCGCCGCCAAGCCCGCTGAAATAGCGGAATATATCGACGGTGTTTTTCGCCTCCGGCCGCGATTGCGTGCGGATGGCGTTGCCGGTTTCGAGCGCAATGGTGCGCGCCAGCTCCTCGACGCGCGCCTCGAGCGCGTCCGCGATCCGCGCCAGAATGCGGCCGCGTTCGCGCGGCGGCGTGCGCGACCAGGCCGAGAAAGCTTCGGCCGCCGCCTTCACGGCGCGATCGACATCTTCGGCGCGGCCGCGCGGCACCTCGGCGATCGGCGCGCGATGCGCGGGATCTTCGACCTGGAAAGTTTCGCCCGAAGCAGCCTCGACCCATTTGCCGCCGATCAGCATCTGCGCCTTGCGCAGCTTAGGCTTATCCGCGCGCGCTTTCGTGACCGCGGTCATGATTGCCTCCTTGACGCTCCCGATAGAACTTTACGCCCTAAATATCTTTCAGTCCCAGCACGTCCGCCATTGAATAGAGGCCGGGCTTCTTGCCGCGCGCCCAGAGAGCGGCATGCAGCGCGCCGCGAGCGAAAATCATGCGGTCCTCGGCGCGGTGCGTGAGTTCAATGCGCTCGGCGGGACCGGCGAAAATCACGCTGTGATCGCCGACGACGGTGCCGCCGCGCAGCGCGGCAAAGCCGATATCGCCGGCGCGGCGCGCACCGGTCATGCCATCGCGGCCGCGGACCGATCGCTGCGCGAGATTGACGGCGCGGCCTTCCGCCGCCGCACGGCCAAGCATCAAAGCGGTGCCGGACGGCGCGTCGATCTTTTTGTTGTGATGCATTTCCAAAATTTCGACGTCGTAATCCTCGCCCAAGGTCCGCGCGACGCGCTTGGTCAGCGCGACGAGAAGATTGACGCCCAGACTCATGTTGCCCGACTTGACGATCGGCGCCCGCGCCGCGGCCCTGCCGAGCAAGGCTTCCTCCTCCGCCGAAAGGCCGGTGGTGCCAATAACGTGGACAATGCCGGCGGCGGCGGTGAGTTCGGCCAACGCCAGCGTCGCCGCCGGAATAGTGAACTCAATGAGGCCGTCGGCCGCTTTCAGAAGCGGCGCGGCGTCGCTGACAACTTTGATGCCGTTGGCGCCAAGGCCGGCGAGTTCGCCGGCGTCGCGGCCGATCACGGCCGAATCGGAGGCCTCGATTGCGCCGGCAAGCGTGACGCCCTTGGTGGTCGCAATGGCATGGATGAGCGTTCGCCCCATGCGCCCGCCGGCGCCGGCGATCACCAATCGCATGTCGGAATTTGCCGCGGCCATGGCTTCATCTCCGGTGGCGGCGGGTATAGCTGGGCGAGTTGGGCACGGCAATGCGCGCTTCTTCACCTCTTCCGGCTTTGCGGGGGAGGAAAAGAGTTAAGGCTGCGGGCCGTCGTAGCCTTCGATGATGATGATATCGGCGGTGGCATACGGCGCCCGCCGCTTGATGTTCTCCTGGTATTCGGGCGAGCGGTAGCAAGCGAGCGCCGTGGCGACGTCGGGAAATTCGATCACGACGTTGCGGGAACGGCTGGTGCCTTCCAGGGATTCGTACTTGCCGGCGCGCACAACGAACTTCGCGCCGTATTTCTTGAAGATCGCAGGATTGGCGGCGGCGTAGGGCTTGTAGCCCTCCTCGTCACGCACATCCACTCGTGCGATCCAATAGCCCCTGGCCATGGCGTTACTCCTTTGCTTGTTGTTGCGCGATCTCGGCCATGATGGCTTCGGCCGCCGCTTTCGGATCGTCCGCGGCGATGACCGGCCGCCCGACCACCAGATAATCGGCGCCGGCGGCGATCGCCGCCGCCGGTGTGGCCACGCGTTTCTGATCTCCTGTCGCCGCGCCCGCCGGCCGGATGCCGGGCGTCACCAGCAGCAAGTCGGGTCCGACGATGGCGCGCAGGTTGGCGGCTTCCTCGGGCGAGCAGATCAGTCCATCGATGCCGATCTCCACCGCGTTTTTTGCCCGCGCGGCGGCCGTGGCGCGGACGCCGGCGCCATAACCCGCCGCGGCAAGATCACGATCGTCATACGAGGTCAGCACCGTAACCGCGAGAATCTGCAGGCTCCCTTCGCGCGCCTGTGCGGCAGCCTTCATGGTCTGCGGATAAGCATGCACGGTGAGAAAGGTCGCGCCGAGACGCGACACGCTCTTGACCCCTTCGGCGACGGTGTTGCCGATGTCGTGCAATTTCAGATCGAGGAAAACCTGCTTGCCGGCATCGGCAAGCGTGCGCGCGTAGGGCAATCCGCCCGCGTAAGCAAGCTGATAACCGATCTTGTAGAAGGTCACCGCATCGCCGAGCCGCTTCACCATGGCATCTGCCGTCTCGACCGACGAGAGGTCGAGGGCGACAATCAGGCGCTCGCGCGGCGCTAATCGCATGGCAAGCGTTCCTTATATCGCTTAAGCGCGCGGCATCAAGCTCGCCAGCTCGACCAGGCGGCGGACCAGAGTTTTCAAGGCCGTGGCGAGGTTTTCGTCCTTTAGATTGTCCATCTCGTCGAACGCCTCGCCGGCGCGTCCGACATTGATCTGCTCCGGAATGACCAGCGCGCCGCAACCCAATTCAAGGATTTGGCGGAGCGCCATGAGGCCGCGCACGCCACCGGCGGCGCCGTTGGCGGCGGCGCCGAGTGCGAAGGTCCGGCCCTTGAACGCGGTGTAGGCGGGCTCGCCGCGATCGCCCACCCGCGAAATCCAGTCGATGGCGTTTTTCAGGAGCGGCGTTACTGACGCACTGTATTCCGGGCTCGCGATGAACACGCCTTGATGCGCGGTGAGCATCGCCTTGAGCTCGACGGCATGGCGCGGCGGTCCGGATGCGGCGAGAAAATCGGCGTCGATCAGCGGCAGCGGGTAATCGGCGAGCGATAGGCGCGTTACGTCGGCATCGGCAAGCGCGAACTCCTTGGCCGCAAGCGCCGCAAGCCGCGCGTTGTGCGAGCCGGCGCGCAACGAGCCGGCCATGATCAGGATTTTTGGAGCGGGCATCCAGTATTCACAAAGCTGCGGAACGATCCCTGACTTTTGTCATTGCGGAATGATACGTGACATCGGTGATTACTGGATCATCGGCATTCGCCGACGATGACAGCAAGTCAGGACCTCCTGCGGTACACCCACACGCGCGCGGGCGGGATGTTCATCCAGACCCGCTCGGACGCTTCCACCGAAAATCCGCCGAAGCGGCGGGGCAGCGGAGACGCGACCGAATAGGTGAACTGCACGAACGGCGCGCCGGG
>DATNNI010000497.1:0-5667 GCA_035601915.1 Xanthobacteraceae bacterium | reverse complement strand
TCAACACCACCGACCCGTTGTGCAACTTGATTTGGCCCGCGGTGACAACGGTATCGCCATCTTCAACGCCTTTGAGCACCGCAACCTGATCGCCGCGGGTCGGCCCAATGGTGATGAAAGTCTGACGCGCGGTCAGTTGCGGCTTGCCCTCGGCGTCGGTGCCTTTGTTGTCGACCACATAGACGGTGTCGCCGTAGGGATTGTAGGTGATGGCCGTTTGCGGCAGCGTGACGTAATTCTGCGGCGAGCCGGTCGTGATCTCCACGGTGGCATACATCCCCGGCAGAAGCTTGTGATCGGCGTTCTGCAGCGTTGCCCGCACTTGCACGTTGCGGCTGCCGGTATCGACCTTCGGATTGATCGCCGAAATCTTGCCGATAAAGACTTCGCTCTTGAACGCATCCACGTGCACGGTGACGGCCTGCTCGAGCCGCAACCGATCGATCGCCTGCTGTGGCACGAAGAAATCCACATAAATCGGATCAAGCTCCTGTAGCGTTACGATTATCGTGCCCGGGCTGAGATACTGGCCCAAATCCACCGCGCGGATGCCGAGGTGTCCGGCGAAGGGTGCGCGCAAAATTTTCTTGTCGATCATCGCTTGCTGCTGGACAACCTGCGCCCGCGCGTTTTTCAGGTTGGCGGCATCGGTGTCCAACGTCGCCTGGCTCACCGCCTGCATCTTGAATTGCTTCTGGTCGCGCTCATTCGTGATCTCGTTGAGCGCCGCTATCGCCTGCAGCGATTCCAGCCGGGCAACGTCGTCCGCGGTCCGCAGCTTCAGAAGCTGCGCCCCTTCCGCCACGTCGTCGCCGGAATTGAACGAAATCGATTCCACGACACCCGAAAGTTCGAGCGACAAATCCGCCCCTTTTACCGCCCGCAGCGACCCGACCGCTTCGATGCGGGTTTGCCATTCGCTTTGCCCAGCCCTGGTCACTGATATTGTTTGCGGCGGATTGCCGAGAGCGGTGATGAATTTCTTGATCATCGCCGCCTTGAACAGCTGGAATCCGAAAATTCCGCCGAACACAATGGCGACCGCGACGAGCATGATCACCATGCGTTTGATCATTTGTTCGGCTCCATCTTTATCGGCGGCGGCGAATCGCTGGCGGCGTGGACGAGCATCGGCTCAGGACTGAACGGATCGGGTTTGACATCGACGCGGTTCCACCAGCCGCCGCCCAGCGCCGCGAACAAGGCGGCGGTGTCGGCGAAACGCGCGGCTTGCGCCGTCACCAGCGCAAGACGGGCTTGCTGGTAGCTGCGTTGGGCGTTCAGCAGGACCACGTAGGTAATGGCGCCGAGCCGGTACTGTCCGCGCGTCAAGTCAAAGGTCTCCGAAGCGACGCGCACGGAATGCTGTTGCGCCCTGAGCGTCGCAGCGTCCAATTGCAGCGCGCGCAAAGCGTCGGCCACGTTTTGGAAAGCTGTGAGCACTGTGTTGCGATATTGCGCGTCGGCCACCTCGTAGGCGGCTTTGGCCGCGCGCTCCTGGTGCAAAAGCGTAAATCCCTGGAAGATCGGCTGGGTTATGGAACCGCCGATGGTCCAAATCGCGGCTCCGGGCGCAAACAGCGCCGCCGGGGTCAAAGCCAAGTTGCCGTACTGTGCGGTGAGACTTAATTGCGGCAGTCTGTTGGCGATGGCGACACCGATCAACGCGCTCGCCTGGTGCAACTGCGCCTGCGCAGCGCGGATATCCGGACGCTGTTCGACGAGCTGTGAAGGAAGGCTGACTGGCAAGCTCGTCGGAAGGTGGAGCACTCCAAGCGTGACGTGATCGTGGCCCGCTTCGTTGGGGAAATGACCGATCAGCGTCAGCAACAAGTGCCGTTGCTGCTCAAGCTGCTTCTGCAAGGGCGGTAACGTTGCCTCGGTCGCCGCTACCTCGGATTCCTGCTGCAATACGTCGGCGCGCGTCGCCGCACCGGCGTCAAATTGATTGCGCACGACGGTAAGCTGATCGCTCTCCGCTTTAATGATTTCCTGGGTCGCTTCAATCTGACCACGCAGCGAAGCTTCCTGGATCGCGGCCGTCGCCACGTTGGCCGTCAATACAAGATAGGCGGCTTCGAGCTCGAATCGCTGATACTCGGTGAGTGCCGCGTTGGCTTCGATCTGCCGTCGCACGCCGCCGAAAACGTCGGGCGTGTAAGAGACGTTCACCGTGGCCTGATAGAGGTTGAATATCTGCGGACCTCCCGGCTGGCCAAACTCCGCCGGTGAGAATTGCTCGCGCGTAGCCGACGCGACTCCATTCGCGCTTGGAAATAACGCGCCGGCGGACGCGTAGAGGTTTTCCTTGGCTTGCCACAAGGTGGCCTGTGCCGCCTGGAGGTTTGGATTGGCGTGCAACGCTTCAACGATCAGGACGTCGATCTCCTTGGAATGAAACACCTTCCACCAGTCGCCCGGGATATCCCGCCCCATCGCGAACTTCTGCACCGAGCCGACTTGACCATCGGCCGCCGAAGTCGTGGCGGCCGGAGGGGTATCCGGCGTATATCCGCTGACCGGCGGAGCCGGCGGCGGCGTAAAATCCGGGCCTACCGCACATCCCGCCAGGACAGCCAAGGCGGGCACCGTAACGGACGCGGTTGGCCACAAAATGCCTAACGCTGCCAAAAGCTTGGCCCGGCCACGCGGCCGGCAACGCTGCCGCCCTAACAGCCCCACGCTGCTACCACCCTTAATTCACCCTTAACAAAGGCAGATTAGTTATTTACTATCCGGTTAGTCAATAAGCCGTGTGGGGGAATTCCTGAGCCAACTATTGGATACTCGCCCTGAAACTCGCCGCCGGCGCAAGGCCCAGCGGCCGCAGGAGATTATCGAAGCGGCATTCCTGGAGTTTTCCAAGAACGGCTATGCCGTGACCACACTCGATCAGGTCGCCGAGCGTGCCGGCGTGACCAAGGGTACGATCTACGTCTACTTCGAAAGCAAGGAGCACTTGTTCATTTCCATGGTCCGCGAGGCAGTAAAGGCCACGATGGACACCGTAGAGGACATTTTCGAGCGGCACGACGGATCGACGGCCGATCTTCTGCGTGAGCAATTCAGCTTCATCTATGATCACATTGTTCAGGACCGGCGGCGGCGCGAAGTCGTTCGCATGCTGATTGCGGAAGCGTCGCGCTTCCCCGCTTTAGCGGACCGCTATTATCAAGAAATACATCTGCCTTGCATGGATCTGCTCACTCGGACGATTCAGCGCGGAATGGATCGCGGCGAAATTCGCCGCTCCGCCGTGACCGAATGCCCCCTGGTCATCATTGCGCCGATCGCGCTGGTTGACCTGTGGATGATGATGTTCGATGAGCGACATCCGCTCGACTTAAAAAAATATTTCGACGCCCACCTCGATCTGGTGCTCACCGGTTTGCTGGCAAAGCCGATGTAGCCGACGGTGGTCGGCCCCCACCGAGACGGCGCGCGACAATCCTCACCGTGAAAACTTTTTGTACTTGATCCGTTGCGGGATAATCGAATCCGTCCCGAGACGCCGCATCTTGTCCTTCTCGTAATCCTGGAAGTTACCCTCGAACCATTCGACATGGCTCTCGCCTTCGAAAGCGAGAATGTGGGTGGCGATGCGGTCGAGGAACCAGCGATCGTGGCTGATGATGACGGCGCAGCCGGCGAAATCCTCAAGCGCCTCTTCGAGCGCGCGCAACGTATCAACGTCAAGATCGTTGGTGGGCTCGTCCAGCAGCAAGACGTTGGCGCCGGATTTAAGCATTTTCGCAAGATGCACGCGATTGCGCTCGCCGCCCGACAGAGCGCCGACTTTTTTCTGCTGGTCGGCGCCCTTGAAATTGAAGGCCGCGCAATAAGCACGGGAATTGACTTCGCGCTTGCCAAGCAGGATCTGATCGAGACCGCCGGAAATCTCCTCCCATACGCTCTTTTTGCCGTCGAGCGTGTCGCGCGATTGGTCGACATAGCCGAGATGAACGGACTCGCCGATCTCGATCGTGCCGTTATCCGGCTTGTCCTGGCTCGTGATCATGCGGAACAACGTGGTCTTGCCGGCCCCGTTCGGCCCGATCACGCCGACAATGCCGCCGGCCGGTAACTTGAAGGTGAGTTCGTCGATGAGAAGATTGTCGCCAAAACCCTTTCGCAAATTTTCAAAATCGACCACGTTCTCACCGAGCCGCTCGGCGACCGGGATCACGATTTGCGCACCTTGCGTCTGCTTGTCGCCGGCCTTTTTCAGCAACTCCTCGTAGCGCTCGTAGCGCGCTTTGGACTTGGCCTGGCGGGCGCGCGGGGAAGCCGCAATCCATTCCTGCTCACGCGCCAGTGTGCGCTGGCGCGCTTCCTCCTCGCGGCCCTCCTGCTCCAATCGCTTCTGCTTTTGCGTGAGCCACGCTGAATAGTTGCCTTGGTAGGGAATACCACGGCCGCGATCGAGCTCCAGAATCCAGCCCGTCACGTTGTCGAGGAAATAGCGGTCGTGGGTGACGATCAGGATGGCGCCCGGATAATTGCGCAGGTGGCCTTCGAGCCAGGAAACCGACTCGGCATCAAGGTGATTGGTGGGCTCGTCGAGCAGCAGCAACTCCGGTTGCTCCAACAGGAGTTTGCACAGCGCAACACGGCGTCGCTCACCGCCGGAAAGCTTCGCAACCTCGGCTTCGTCCGGAGGACAGCGCAAGGCATCCATCGCCAGATCGACCTTGGAATCGAGATCCCACAGTCCCTGCGCCTCGATCTGGTCCTGAAGCTTGGTCATCTCGTCGGCCGTCTCGTCGGAATAATTGACGGCGAGTTCGTTGTAGCGATCGAGGATCGCCTTCTGCACGGCGACACCGTCCATGACGTTGCCGCGGACCGACTTAGCCGGATCCAGCTGCGGCTCCTGCGGGAGGTAGCCGACGCGGGCACCATCGGCCGCCCAAGCCTCGCCGGAAAACTCGGTGTCGAGACCGGCCATGATGCGAAGCAGCGTCGACTTGCCGGAGCCGTTGACGCCAAGCACGCCGATCTTGGCCTCAGGATAAAATGACAGATTGACGTTCTCCAAGATCTTCCGGTTGCCAGGATAAGTCTTGGAAACGCCTTGCATGTGATAGATGAATTGACGCGCCATTGATCAAGCTCGAGGGGTCACTGCCCCGTGTTCTAAGCCGCGCGCAAACATTCGCCCAAGCGCGCGACCCTGCAAATCCTCACTTCGGGAAGGCTGCGCTGATGTAACGATCAAGTGCTTGCCGGGCAAGAACCTGCGAGCCTCGGTCGTCCGCTCATCCGCAGCTCCTCGGTTCCGGCAAGGATTCATCAACCGCGCCAGCGTTTGGGCCGCAAGTGCAGTGATTTCGCACCAATTTTTAATGGTTTTACGCCGAAAATTTGCAGCAAAGGCGGTACCTTTCGCGCACACGCCCCGAGCGAAAGGACCGCAGCTCGAAAAACCGCTCGGAGACGTAACGTGGGCCACACTATCTCCAACGGCATCCGGGAATTGGCGCGGACTTTTACGCGCGCATTCGATCCGTATCGGCCGGAACTTCACTATATGCGCGGACCTGGTCCGAAATGGCATGCCAAGCGCGCGGCTCTGGCTACTCAAGCTGCACGGCCTATTGACGTGCATCCAATCGCCGAGGCGGTCGCGGCTCGCGCTTAGCTCGACCGTGGGTTATGTTCCGCAAG
>DATNNI010000496.1:0-4056 GCA_035601915.1 Xanthobacteraceae bacterium | reverse complement strand
CGTAACCCTCAACGTCGGTAGCGAGAAACATCTCGCGAATACGCGCGACCGCTTGCGGCGACCGTCGGCGAAACTCGGCGGTGAACCAGCGTTCAATGGTGCCGTCGACCAAGGCGACGAGCCCTTTGTCGCGGGCGACTTCGATGCGGCCATCCCACATGGTCCGGTCCGGAAAATAACTCGCAGTGTTGGACAGAATCAGTTTGTCGATGCGGCTCGCGGCATTGGCGCCCAGCCACATGCCTTCCATGCCGCCCATGGAGAGCCCGCACCAATTGACCTTCGCAATGCCAAGCCCGTCGATAACGGCAAGCGCGTCCCGTCCGAGCCGTTCTATGGAATAGGGCCCCTTGGGCACCGCCGATCCGCCATGGCCGCGGCGGTCGAAACGCACCAGCCGGAAATGGCGCGCAAAAGCCGGAATCTGGTCGTCCCACATGTGCAGATTGGTGCCGAGCGAATTGGAAAGCATAAGCACGGGGGCGTCTTGCGGCCCCTCCACTTCAACATGGATGGCGGTGCCATCGGCACTGATCTCGGGCATGAGCGGCTCCTCGCAAACGGCGCGAGGCAAAGACTAGCTGGCCTCGCGCTTGCGCGCCAATTCGCGACCTTGCGATTTCCCTGCTGTCGGAAGCGATGCTAACCGATATGATGGCGGTCGGTTTAACGGAAGAGCGCGGCCTCGGCTGAGGAGTGATTTGAAATGGCGATGACAATGAGCGGCGAGTATCAGCTCCCGGTGCCGCGAGAGACGGTGTGGGAAAAGCTCAACGATGCCGAGACGCTGAAGTCCTGTATTCCCGGCTGCGAGCAACTCGACAAACTGTCGGATACCGAATTCCAGGCCGTAGCTACGAGTAGAATCGGTCCGGTGAAGGCAAAGTTCAAAGGCAAGGTCACCCTGTCTGATCTCGATCCGCCTAATGGCTACAAGATTTCCGGCCAGGGCGACGGCGGCGTGGCCGGATTCGCCAAGGGCGGAGCGACCGTGAAACTGGCGGAGAAGGACGGTGGCACCCTGCTCAGCTATGAGGTCGAAGCTCAGATCGGCGGCAAGCTGGCGCAGCTCGGCCAGCGCCTGATCAACGGCGCCGCCAAGAAGATGGCTGACGATTTCTTTCAGAAGTTCGCGGCAACCGTTAGCGCCCCGGCCGCTTGAGGGCGTGGCGCTCTCCGCCTACGCATTTCGGACCAAGGGCGTGGATGCGATATTTTCTTGACCGGCGGCCAGCCCGCGGTTCAGAGTAATTCTAGTTCTAGGGTAGAAACTAGGCGAAATCGCCCGGTTTTGACCTCGAACGTGGTTGGCGGCCGCGAGCCGACTGGCCAAACAAGACGATTTTGGGGAATTCGAGGAGGCGCTCATGGCGGCCGTTTCCCTCACTGTGAACGGCAAACCGGTTACTGCCGATGTCGACCCTCGCACCCTTCTGGTGCAACTGCTCCGCGAAAATCTGCGCCTGACCGGCACCCATGTAGGCTGCGACACCTCGCAATGCGGGGCCTGCGTGGTTCTGGTCGACGGCAAGGCGGTGAAATCTTGCACCGTGCTCGCCTTGCAACTTGAGGGCGCTGACGTCCTTTCCATCGAAGGTCTCGCCCCGGCGAACGGGCCGCTTCATCCGATGCAGGAAGCGTTCCGCGAGAATCACGGCTTACAGTGCGGCTTTTGCACGCCGGGGATGATCCTGACCGCGGTCGATTTGGTTCGCCGTAAGGGCCACGAACTCGACGATCGCACCATTCGTGAGGAGCTGGAAGGCAATATCTGCCGCTGCACCGGCTATCACAATATCGTCAAGTCAATCGCGGCCGGCGCGCGCGCCATGGGCAGCGTCCCGGCGAGCAAAGCCGCGGAATAACAAAGCCTAGGGAAAGAACGTCGAGGCAGAGCAGCGGGAGGACCGCATGTCCGCAACCGGGATTGGCGTCGCGGTGCGCCGCAAGGAAGACCAGCGTTTCATTACCGGCAAGGGTCACTATACCGACGACATCAATCGGCCCGGCCAGACTTACGCGTACTTCGTTCGCTCGCCGCACGCGCACGCCACCATCAAATCGATCGACAGCAAGCAAGCATCGAGCATGCCGGGCGTGCTCGCCGTTTTGAACGGTGCCGAGCTCGCAGCCGACAAGATCGGCAACTTGATCTGCGGCTGGATGATTCATTCCAAGGACGGCTCGCCGATGAAAATGGCGCCGCATCCGGCGCTGGCCAGCAGCAAGGTCTGCCATGTCGGCGATCCGGTCGCGGTGGTGATCGCCGAGACGCTGGCGCAAGCCCGCGACGCCGGCGAGAAGGTCAACGTGGACTACGGCGAATTGCCCGCGATCATTGATCCGGCTCAGGCGCAGCGTCCCGGGGCGCCGCAAATTCACGAGATTGCGCCGAATAACACCATCTATCAGTGGCATATCGGCGACCCAGCGGGTGTCGATGCTGCGTTCAAGTCCGCGGCTCACGTCACCAAGCTCGACATCATCAACAATCGTCTGGTCCCGAACGCGATCGAGCCGCGCGCGGCGCTAGCCGATTATGATACCGGCAACGAGACGTTCACGCTCTGGAACACCTCGCAGAACCCGCACGTCGCCCGCCTGGTCATTTCCGCTTTCCTCGGCATGGCGCCGGAGCACAAGCTGCGGGTGATCGCCCCCGACGTCGGCGGCGGGTTCGGCTCGAAAATCTTCATCTATCCCGAAGAGGTCGTGGCGCTTTGGGCATCGCGACGGGTCGGGCGACCGGTCAAATGGGTTTCCGATCGCTCGGAGGCGTTCCTTGTCGACGCTCACGGACGCGACCACGTCACGCACGCCGAAATGGCGTTGGATGCGGCCGGTAAAATCCTCGGCATTCGCGTCAAGACGATTGCCAATCTCGGCGCCTATATGCAGGTGTTTTCGTCGGCGGTGCCGACCTATCTCTATGCCACGCTGTTGTCGGGCCAGTACCAGATCTCGCAAATTTATTGCGAGGTCGACGCGGTCTACACCAACACCAATTCGGTTGACGCCTACCGTGGCGCCGGCCGGCCGGAAGCCACTTTCGTGGTCGAGCGGCTCGTCGAGGTGGCCGCGCGCGAACTCAACATCGATCCGGCAGAGATGCGGCGAAGGAATTTCGTCAAAACCTTCCCGCATCAAACGCCGGTGATCTTCGCCTATGACGCCGGCGATTATGACGCTTCGCTCAAGAAGGCGCTGGACTTGGCGGATTACAAAGGCTTCGCCAAGCGAAAGCGCGAGGCGGCGCGTCACGGCAAGCTGCGCGGCATCGGATTTTCGACCTACATCGAAGCCTGCGGGTTGGCGCCGTCGCAAGCAGTCGGCGCGCTGGGCGGCGGCGTCGGGCAATGGGAATCGTGCGAGGTGCGCGTCAATCCGACCGGCTCGATCGAAGTGCTGGTCGGCTCGCATGCGCACGGCCAGGGCCACGAGACGACTTTCGCTCAGGTCGTGTCGGAACGGTTTGGCGTGCCGATCGACAGCGTTTCGATCGTTCACGGCGATACCGACAAGGTGCAGTTCGGCATGGGCACCTACGGTTCGCGCTCCGGTGCGGTCGGCATGTCGGCGCTGGTAAAGGCTTTGGACAAGGTCGAAGCGAAGGCCAAAAAGGTCGCTGCGCATCTCCTCGAAGCCGCCGAAGGCGATATCGAGTTCAAGGACGGAAACTTTAGCGTCGCCGGTACCGACAAGTCCGTGCCGTGGGGTGGGGTGACGCTCAACGCCTACATCGCCCACAAATTCAACGGCCAGGAACTCGAGCCCGGCTTGAAGGAAACCTCTTTCTACGATCCGACCAATTTCACTTTCCCGGCCGGTTGCCATATCTGCGAGGTCGAGGTCGATCCGGAGACTGGCAACGCCGAGATTGTCGCCTGGACGGCGGTGGACGATTTCGGCGTCATCATCAATCCGATGATTGTCGAGGGCCAAATCCACGGCGGCGTTGCGCAAGGCATAGGTCAGGCGTTGTGCGAGGGCGCGGTCTACGACCAGGGAGGCCAGCTCGTGACCGGCTCGTTCATGGACTACGCCATGCCGCGCGCA
>DATNNI010000495.1:0-2381 GCA_035601915.1 Xanthobacteraceae bacterium | reverse complement strand
CGCGTTTACCTCGACGTCCGGACCGGGAATTTCGCTGATGCAGGAATTTCTCGGCCTTGCCTATTTCGCTGAAATTCCAGCGGTAATCTTTGACGTCCAGCGCGCCGGCCCCTCGACCGGCATGCCGACCCGCACCCAGCAAACCGACATCATCTCCTGCGCCTACGCCTCGCACGGCGATACCAAACACGTGCTGCTGTTTCCGGAAGACGCCACCGAAGCCTTCGAGTTCGGCGCCACCGCGTTTGATCTCGCCGACCGGCTGCAAACGCCAATCTTCGTCATGCTCGATCTCGACATCGGCATGAACCATCGGCTCTGCCGGCCGCTGACCTGGGACGACAGCCGCAAGTTCGACCGCGGCAAACTGATGACAGCGACCGCGCTTGAAGCCGGCGCCGATTTCGGCCGTTATCTCGATGTCGACGGCGACGGTATCCCCTATCGCACGCTTCCCGGTACGCATCCGAGCAAGGGTTCGTTCTTCACCCGCGGCACATCGCGCGACCGCTATGCCCGCTACACCGAAGAGGGCCCGGCCTATTCGGACAACATGCAGCGGCTGTTGCGGAAGTTCGAAACGGCGAAGGATTTGGTGCCGCGGCCGTTGCAGGCCAACGCGCACAAACCTACCAAGTATGGCGTCATCTATTTCGGCTCGACCTCGCCGTCGATGGACGAGGCGATCGAGCTCCTTGAAGCCGACGGCCACGCGCTCGACCGGCTGCGGGTGCGGGCTTTTCCCTTCCATTCCAGTGTCACGAGCTTTCTCGCCGAGCACGATTTCACTTTCGTGGTCGAGCAGAACCGTGACGGCCAGCTTCGCTCGCTAATCGTCAATGAATGCAACGTCGACCCGGTGCGGCTGGTGCCGATCCTGCATTACGACGGCACCCCGATTACCGCCCGGTTCATTGCGGGCGCCATCGCCGATCGTCTCGACGCGTTGAAAGTCACTCCGCTGCGCAAGGGCAAAGTTAAGTCATGACCTACGTCGTCAAGCCGAAATTCCATCATCCCGACCTGCCGAAGAACGAACTCGGCTTCACTCACCGCGACTATGAGGGCGCCGTCTCGACGCTATGCGCCGGCTGCGGCCATGATTCCATTTCCGCCTCCATCATCGAGGCCTGCTTCGAGCTCTCGATCGCCCCGCATCGCGTGGCCAAGCTCTCGGGCATCGGCTGCTCGTCGAAAACGCCGACCTATTTCCTCGGCAATTCGCACGGCTTTAATTCCGTGCACGGGCGCATGCCTTCGGTGCTCACCGGGGCTAATCTCGCCAATCGCGATCTGATCTATCTCGGCGTCTCGGGCGACGGCGATTCCGCTTCCATCGGCTTCGGCCAGTTCGCGCACGCTATCCGCCGCGGCGTTGACATGGTCTATATCGTGGAGAACAACGGCGTTTACGGCCTGACCAAAGGCCAGTTTTCCGCCACCGCCGATCCCGGCTCGAAGTCGAAGCGTGGTGTCGTCAACACCGATGCCTCCATCGACCTCGTCGGCATTGCGCTCCAGGTCGGCGCGAGCTTCGTGGCGAGGTCATTTTCGGGCGACAAAACGCAGCTCACCCCGCTCATCAAGGCCGCCATCGAGCATCGCGGCGCGGCCTTCATCGACGTGATCTCGCCCTGCGTGGCGTTTAACAATCATCCCGGCTCGACCAAGAGCTTCGATTACGTGCGCGAGCACAATGACGCGGTCAACAAGCTCGATTTCATCACCGGGCGCGCCGCGATCACCGTCGATTACGCGCCGGGCAGTGTCGAGCTGGTGCAGCAACACGATGGCTCGACCCTTGCGCTCCGCAAGCGCGACGCCGAATACGACGTGCACGACCGCCTTGCCGCCATGCATTTCTTGGCGCAGCACGCCGCCAAGGGGCAGATCGTCACCGGTCTCCTCTACGTCGCCGCCGAAGCCGACGAAATGCACGGCCACCTCAATACGGTGGAGCCTCCGCTTAATGCGCTGAGCGAGGCGGAGCTCTGTCCCGGTTCGGCGGCACTCGATAAATTCAACGCGAGCTTGCGCTAAGCGCGATGACTTCTCTTCGAATCGTCATCCCGTTCTAGCTTGTCGATGGAGCATGATCTCTTCCGAAAACCGGTGTCCACTTTTTGGGATCATGCTCTGGCCCGCCGCCCGTTAAGCGGCATCTTCGGCGGCGCGGCGCGCCGCTTCCTCCTCAAACGACGGCTGCAGGCCGCGGCCGGATTCAACGAAGCTCTTCAGGCTTGAGAGCACGGCCGGCCAGCCTTTGCTGATCAGCCCGAAAATCTTGCTGCCCTCGTCGAATTCATCGTGGGTGACGGTGAGGCGGGTCTGGTCCTTGAGCGGCGTTAGCTCAAAGGTCACGCGCGACGGCCGCTCGCCTT
>DATNNI010000494.1:0-3678 GCA_035601915.1 Xanthobacteraceae bacterium | reverse complement strand
ATACGGGTATAACACAAATCGTCACGCCGTTGGGTTGCGCAGCGAGCGGAAGGTGA
The DNA here is from genome assembly GCA_035601915.1 of Xanthobacteraceae bacterium. Classification (GTDB taxonomy): domain Bacteria; phylum Pseudomonadota; class Alphaproteobacteria; order Rhizobiales; family Xanthobacteraceae; genus BOG-931. The sequence goes on along the minus strand of DATNNI010000494.1, from coordinate 3,622 downwards.
CGGAGTGGCGGAGCGCCTCCACCGCCGGGATGGAGTGCTCCCATTGATCGCGTGACGGCCCGCGCATCAGATAGATCGAGCGCGGCTCGAGCCGCAGCGAGGCGCGCTGCCACGACGTGCCGTGCTTTCGCCGCAGGCGGAACGTGCGGAGCGCCAACAACGAGACGCCGATCACGTCGTCGTGGTGCGGCCGGTCGCGATGCCAGCCGATGGAGACGCCCGGCTGATATTCGGTGACCAGCGCGTGCTGCAAGCGATCGGGTTCGAGGCCGGCGAAGGCGGCGGCGCGCTCCCGGAGCGGGAGAAGAAAATTCGGCATGGGCTCGGCGTCTTTCAACGCGCCGCTGTTGAAGTCGTAGCGATGGCCAAAGGAGACGACGCGGCGCTTGCCGAGAAAACCGTGAAACTCAAATTCCTTGAACGGCAGATCGGCAAAGGCGCGGACGAAGCGCGCTTCTTCAGCCGCGCTGATCACGTCCGGCGCGTAGCGAAACCCCTCCGGCATAGCAGGGGACGGTAGGGGAGTTGATGGCGCAGCAAAGAGTGAAAGCTGCTGGTGTTTCATAGGGCGCAAATAGTGATGCACCGCCGATCCCGCAAACGCGCCGCCGTCACCCTGAGGCGCGAGCGCAAGCGAGCCCCGAAGGGGTGACCGTCCCGGCGCCACGGCCGCATCCTTCGAGGCGCGCCTTTCGGCGCGCACCTCAGGATGACGAGTTCAGTTGGTTTCAGCCATCCGGGCCGCGTCCTCACCACAGCCGCTTCGAAGCGAGTTGCGCGCCCTCGACGAGCGCTTTGAGTTTCAGCCACGCCGCTTCGGGGTGGCAGGGGTGGAAGCCGACGAAGGTGGCGAAGCCGCAATCGGTGGCGGCGATGACGCGCTCCTTGCCGACGATGTTGGCGAAACGCTCGATCCGTTCGGCCACCAGCTCGGGATGCTCGACGCTGTTGGTCTTGGTGTCGATCACCCCGATAATGAGCGCCTTGTCGTCCGGCAGCTTCACGTCCTTCCACACCGCCCATTCGTGCGCGTGCCGGGGATTGGCCGCTTCGACGTAAATGAATTTCGCCCGCGACTTCAGGATCAATTTGACGATGTCCTTGAGCGGTACATCCTTGTGGTGCGGGCCGCGATAGTTGCCCCAGCACACGTGATAGCGGATCTTCTCAGGCGGCACCTTGGCAAGGACGTCGTTGAGCACTTCAATGCCGGCGGCAAGGTGCGCCGCCGGGTCGGCGAGGTCGGTGCCCTCGGTCATGCAGTGGAACGCCATGGCGGCATCGGGCGAGTCGAGCTGAAGATTAAATCCGGCGTTGACGATGGCGTTGTATTCCGCCGCCAGCGCGTTGCCCGCCGCCTCGATATATTGCTGGTGCGACTTGTAATACTTGTTGGGAAAATTAAACGCGACTTGGCCCGGCGTGACCGCGGGCACGAAGGCGTTGTCCGGCGGCGTAGCGCCGAGCGCAGACTTGAAATCAGCCAGTTCGTTGTCGATCGCCTTGCTGTCGCGCAGTTCGATTGGACCGTTGAGTATCGGCAGGCGCATATGTTGCGAGCCCTCGCTACCGAAGGCGTCGGCGGCGACGCCGGGCGCGTCGGCAAAATCCGCGGCCATGAACGTGGCGTGGCCTTCGAAACCCGACATCCGCTGCACCACGTAATTGGAGAAGCCGATCTTGCCGAGCTCGCCGTCGCTGATCACGTCGATGCCGGTTTGTTTCTGCCGCGCGACGACCTCGGCCACGGCCGTTCGTACGCGCTTGTCGATGGCGGCCTGGTCGACCGGCTTGCCGTCGGCCACGTCGTACATCATGTGGGCAAGATCGTCGGGACGCGGCAAGCTCCCGGCATGCGTGGTGAGGGTGCGATCGGTACTGAGCCGCATGGTTTGTCCTCCTTGCGAGCGCGCTGCGGGCGTTTCCAATCCGCGATTGCGGTCGCGCGGCATGTTGCGGAACGGCCGGGTCGCAGTTTTCTTGTCGGATGAGGTTGATCCATTCGCGGCCGCCCGGCAAGAGCGGCGCAAACCGGGTCTCGCATGCGGGCGCTAGCCCGTCACGTTGCGGCGCGGGCCGCGGGGGAGAGGGCGGCTAGCTGACGGCGGCGAGTTCCAGTTCCCGCGCCCGCGACAGCGCGGCGCCGAACGTGCGCAGCTTGCCTTTGGCGACATTGTTGAAGTGAAGCGGCAGCCGCGTCACCTCGTAGAGCGAATCCGACCGCGGCCAATGGTAGAAGAATTCCGCCGCCATGATGACGCGGTTGAATCCGCGCTCGCGGAAATAACGCGCGAGCAGGCATTCGCCGGTCGAGGAATAGCAGTAGGCGGCGTCCGGATCCTGCCGCTCGAGCCAGGCGATCAGGCTTGCGAGCGAGAACCGATCGCTCCACTCTTCCCATCTCGGATCGTACAGCATCGCGGTCTATCTCGCGGCGAATGTGAGTCGCTCGACCGATAATAGCGGCACCGGGACTCAGTTGCGCTATTTTCCCAAGCCCGTGATTGTCTGTATCGGCGAAACGTCACGGGATAACGCCCGCCAGAGGAAGCCTGCACGGTACCCATGACATTTCCCTACATCAGCGTCGAAGACGCCATCACACGGCCGGGCCTGCGCATGATCGTGGTCGGCGGCGTGCCGAGCCCGTGGGGCGAAGCCGCCAAGGGTCTCCTGCACATCAAGCGCATCGACTGGGCGGCGGTGCGGCTCGTTTACGACAGCGAAGCGTTGAAGGAATGGGCCGGCGAGCGGTCCGGCCCGGTCGCCATCTACGACAATGAGAAGCCACGGACGCGCTGGAACGATATTTTGCTTCTCGCCGAGCGGCTTTCGCCGGAGCCGGCATTGCTGCCGAACGACCCGGCGGAGCGGGCGCTCGCTTTCGGGCTTTCGCACGAGATCGTCGGCGAAGACGGCTTGGCGTGGTCGCGGCGGCTCGACCTCGTTCATGCCGGTTTGCAAAATTCGGGCGGCTTCCCCGAGCGGGTATCGAAATATCTTGCCAAGAAATACGCCTTCAGCCCCGCGGCCGGCGCCGCCGCGGCTTCGCGCATCGCCGAGCTCCTGAAGATGCTTGCGGCCCGGCTTGCCGCGCAGCATCGCGCCGGCAGCCGTTATTACGTCGGTGAAGCGCCGACCGCTGTCGACGTTTACAGCGCGGCGTGCATGGCGATGTTTCGGCCGCTGCCGGAGGGGCAATGCAAAATGGAGGCGGCGTCGCGCGCCGCATTCGAGCGCCGCGACCCGCAGATCGAAGCCGCGCTCGATCCCATCCTGCTTGCACATCGTGACATGATGTATGCGCAGCATCTCGAGCTGCCGCTGGCGCTGTGAAAACGCGCGAGAAAAACTAGAGCGCGATGACGCCGCTTAAGCGCGCAGCCGCGCGTGGCCGCCGGCGGTTCGCGCAATGGCGTTGGCGAGATATTCCGGCGATTGCGCCCCGGTGACAATGACGCTGCCGCCGAACACAAAACACGGCACGCCATCGATGCCCGCTTCCTTGGCGCTGTTGGCCTCGCGCTCGACGCGTTCGACATCGTCGTCGCTTAAGAGAAGCCGCCGCACCAGATCGCCGTCCATGCCGCATTCTACCGCGGCCTCGACCAGCGTTTTATTG
>DATNNI010000493.1:0-6442 GCA_035601915.1 Xanthobacteraceae bacterium | reverse complement strand
GTGAACTTTGCCAGCTTGCGGTGCTCGGCGATGATACGGCGGACCGTACCGGTCGCCGAACGCATGACAATGGTTTCGGTCTCGATCACGCCATCACCAAACCGAACGCCGCGAAGCATACGTCCATCGGTAACGCCGGTCGCCGCGAACAAACAGTCGCCGCGCACCATGTCCTCGATCTGGTATTTCTTGCGCGGATCCTTGATGCCCATTTTGGCGGCGCGTGTCCGCTTTTCCTCGGTGTCGACCACGAGCCGGCATTGCATCTGGCCGCCGATGCAGCGCAAAGCCGCCGCCGCGAGCACGCCCTCGGGTGCGCCGCCGATACCCATCGCAATGTCGATGCCGGTCTTTTCGGGATCGGCGGTGTGAATGACCGAGGCGACGTCGCCGTCGCTGATCAAGCTCACCGCACCGCCGGCCTTGCGTACGCCGGCAATCAGCTCGGCATGCCGCGGGCGATCCAGGATCATCGCGGTGATGGATTCCGGCTTGACGCCTTTGGCTTTGGCAAGATTGCGGATGTTTTCTTCCGCCGGTGCGTCAAGGTCGACCACGCCTTTGGGGTAGCCGGGGCCGACCGCGATCTTGTCCATATAAATGTCGGGCGCGTGCAGAAGCGTGCCATGCTCGGCCAGCGCCAGCGTGGCGATCGAGCCCGGCATGTTTTTGGCGCATAGGGTGGTACCTTCGACCGGGTCGACGGCAATATCCACTTTGAAGCCGCCTTTGCTCCCGACTTTCTCGCCGATGAACAGCATCGGCGCTTCGTCCATTTCGCCTTCACCGATGACGACGGTGCCGTCGATCGGCAGCTTGTTGAGCTCGCGGCGCATGGCGTCGACAGCGGCCTGATCGGCCGCTTTCTCGTCGCCGCGGCCGCGCAGCCGTGCCGCGTTCACCGCAGCGCGTTCGGTGACGCGCACGATTTCCAGCGCGAGAACGCGCTCCAGAATGAGCCCATGGGGAACCGTGATTGACGCCATTTCCATCTTTGCTTGAGTTTAATGTGGGGGTTGCGGCTAATTCTTTTCGATGCGGATGACTTGCGGCCGCCCGGAGATTACACGGTCGCGGCGCACCGCGGCGAGTGCCTTTCGCACCGCATCCTCAGTGGTCGCATAAGTAATGAGAATAACCGGGACCGGCTCCCACGAGCGTCCGCGCTGGTCGGTCGCCAGCCCCGAGATTTCGTGGCGCTGCACAATCGACTCCAGCGAAATCTGCTGTTGCGCCAAGCGCCGCGCAATGGTCGCGGCGCTGCCCGGCCGGTCGCGGGCAAGAAGGCGGATATAATAGCCACCCTCATGGCGCTGCATCGGCGCCCTGCGAACGGCGGTCATGCGGCTGGCGGGGCTGCCAAACGGCGGCGTACGGACTCCCCGGGCGATGTCGGCGAGGTCGGAAACAATGGCCGAGGCAGTCGCCGCTCCGCCGGCGCCCGGCCCGACAAGGGTAATCGGGGCAAGGCCGTCCGCATCGACGGTCACCGCATTGGTCACCCCCATCACCTGAGCAATCGCGGATTCGCGCGGCACCATGGTCGGATGCACGCGCTGTTCGATGCCGGCGTCGGTTTTCACGGCCACGCCGAGGAGTTTGACGCGGTAGCCAAGCTCCGCCGCGGCGTCGAGGTCGGCAAGCGTGATGGACGAAATGCCTTCGACGTAAACCGCCGCCGGATCGACTCTGGTGCCAAAGGCGAGGCTCGAGAGGATCGCAAGCTTTTGCGCGGTGTCGTGGCCTTCGACGTCGAAGGACGGATCCGCTTCGGCATAGCCTAGCCGCTGCGCGTCGCGCAGGCACTGGCCGAATGCGAGGCGATCCTGCTCCATGCGCGAGAGGATGTAGTTACAGGTGCCGTTCAGGATGCCGTAGACGCGCGTGAACGAACTGCCGTTAAGCCCATCACGCAATGTCTTGACGATCGGGATGCCGCCGGCGACCGAAGCTTCGAAATTTAGCGCGACGCGGTGGCGTTCGGCGAGGACGGCGAGACGGTAACCGTGCCGCGCAACCAACGCCTTGTTGGCGGTCACGACCGGCTTGCCGGCGGCGAGCGCGATTTCGACCACGCGCTTGGCGGGATCGCCCTCCCCGCCGATCACTTCGACCAACACGTCGATCGCCCGATCGGCAGCAAGTTTCGCCGGATCAACAAACCAGCGAAATTTCTTCAGATCGACGCCGCGCTTCTTGCCGCGCGAGCGGGCGCTTACGGCAACGACTTCGATGGCGCGGCCGCAGCGCGCCGCAAGCTTGTCGCGCCCGCGGTCCAAGAGCTCGACCACGGCCGTGCCGACCGTTCCTAATCCGGCAAGACCGACTTTCAACGGTTCGGCCATAAGCCCGCTAACCTAATCTGGAAAAGCGCGAGGATCGGCTAACGCCGCGTCGCCAAGGGTACGACGTTGTGCAGCATTTCCGGGCCGGTTTCAAGAAAGCGCCGGATGTTGCGCGCCGCCTGACGGATGCGCTGCTCGTTCTCGACCAGCGCAATGCGCACATGGCCTTCGCCGTGCTCGCCGAAGCCGGCTCCGGGAGAAACTGCGACGCTCGCCTTCTCGACCAGAAGCGTCGCGAATTCGACGCTGCCGAGGGACGCGAAGGGTTCGGGGATCGGCGCCCAGGCAAACATCGAGGCTGCCGGCGGCGGCACTTGCCAGCCGGCGCGGCCGAACGATTCAACCAAGGCATCGCGGCGGCGGCGGTAAATTCCGCGCATCTCGGCAATACAGTCATCCGGGCCGTTCAGCGCCGCGGTTGCCGCCACCTGGATCGGCGTGAACGCGCCGTAATCGAGATAGGACTTCACCCGCGCCAGCGCGGCAATGACGCGTTCGTTGCCGACGGCAAATCCCATGCGCCAGCCCGGCATGGAATAGGTCTTGGACAGCGAAGTGAATTCGACCGCGACTTCCATAGCGCCGGGCACCTGCAGAATCGACGGCGGCGGATTGTCATCGAAATAGACTTCGCCGTAGGCGAGATCGGAAAGAACGAGGAGGTCGTGCTTTTTCGCGAACGCGACCAGGTCGCGATAAAAATCCAGGTCGGCGACAGACGCCGTCGGGTTTGACGGATAGCAGGTCACCACCGCAATCGGCCTCGGAATCGAATGCATCACCGCGCGTTCGAGCGCGCTGAAAAACGCCGAGTTGGCCGCGACCGGCACCGACCGGAGGGTGCCGCCCGCCATCAGAAAGCCGAAGGCGTGGATCGGATAGGTCGGATTGGGAACGACAATTACGTCGCCCGGCGCGGTGATGGCTTGCGCGACGTTGGCGAAACCCTCCTTCGACCCGAGCGTGGTGACGATCTGCGTTTCCGGATTGAGCTTCACGCCGAAACGCCGCGCGTAGTAACCGGCCTGGGCGCGGCGCAGACCCGGAATGCCGCGGGACGCCGAATAACGGTCGGTGCGCGGCTTGCCGAGCGTTTCCTTCAGCTTCTCGATGACGTGCGCGGGCGCCGGCAGGTCCGGATTGCCCATGCCAAGGTCGACGATATCGGCGCCGCCGTTGCGCGCCGTCGCTTTCGCGCGATTAACCTCTTCGAACACATAGGGCGGCAGTCGGCGGATGCGGTAAAAGTCTTCCATGTCACTAACGCGGGCGATTGACGGTCCAACCTTTTATCACGGCTTGGCGTAGGCGCCGATGGAGGTTGCGCCAGTTGCGTCATCCGTCGGAGCGGCGGCGGTAGCTTTGGCAGGCGTCGCGGGCTGCTTTTGCTGCGCCGCGGCAGCTGGGGAAGCCGGCGTGGCGGCCGTTTGGAGCGGCTGAGCGCTTTGCGCTTCGGTACTCAAATGCTCACGCTGGGAAATCAGCGAATCCGTTGCTTCTTTGACTTGATCGGGGGTCAGCGTGGTTTCAGCGCGTGGCGCGGGCATGTCGTGCACGGCGGGAAAGCCGGTCTCCACCGCACAGCCGGCAAGCGTGAGGGCTCCGATAACGGCCGCCGCCGCCATCGCGCGTTTAATGCTTTCAGGACAAACGTGATCGCTCACGCAACCCCCAACCGCGTTTCAGGCTTCGTTCCCCTGGCCGGCCCGGCCCCCGTCTGGGCTGGCTCGAAATAGGCTAACGCCTCAAAGGTTTACAAATATCAACCGCCGGGCGCGCACGGCACCCGATAACCCGCTATTATGGTCGAAACAAGGTCCGCACACGGCAAGGTAGCGCAGCGCGGCGGGTATTGTGAACCCTTGTTGCGCGCCCTGCACAATGTCGTGCCTTGCGTGCCAGATCGATGCAGGCCATCTCTGAGTGAAGCGGCCGGATTCGTCGGCTGCGCATGTGGAGGGAACGCCGGTGCGGGCTCCGTCGCAAACTCCGGCAGAAATCGGCAGCGTCGACGTCGAAGAGTTTTCGCGCAACCTTGCCCGCGCGGTCGAGCAAGGCGGGCGCGCGCTTGCCGCCTATCTCAAGCCGCGCCAAGAGGGCCGTGGCGACCAAGCCTTCGCTGACGAGATCACCGACGCGGTCAAAACCTTCTCCCGGGTCGCGCAATATTGGCTGGCCGATCCCAAGCGCGCGCTCGAACTGCAAACCCGGCTCGGCAACGCCTATCTCGAGCTTTGGGCCGCGGCCTCGAAACGGCTGACCGGCGAGCTGCCGCCGCCGGTGGCGATACCCTCCCCTAACGACAAGCGTTTCGCCGATCCCGAATGGACCTCGAACCAGCTATTCGATTTCCTCAAGCAGGCTTATCTGCTCACCACTCGCTGGGCGAACGATTTGGTCAGCGACGCCGCCAACCTCGATCCGCACACCCGGCACAAAGCCGAATTTTACATGCGGCAGATCGTCAATGCGCTTTCCCCTTCGAACTTCGTCCTGACCAATCCGGAACTCCTGCGCGAGACGCTGACCAGCAACGCCGAAAATCTGGCGCGCGGCATGCACATGCTCGCCGAAGACATCGAGGCCGGCGGCGGCGTGCTGAAAATCCGCCAGTCCGATGCCTCGATGTTCGAGGTCGGCCGCAATCTCGCGGTCACGCCCGGCAAGGTGATCTTCCAGAACGACGTGATGCAGCTCTTGCAATACGCGCCGTCGACCGAGACCGTGCGCCAGCGGCCGTTGTTGCTGGTTCCGCCATGGATCAACAAATTCTACATTCTCGATCTCACGCCGGAAAAATCCTTCATCAAGTGGTGCGTCGACCACGAACTGACGGTGTTCTGCATCTCCTGGGTCAATCCGGATTCCAGTTTGGCGCAGAAGTCGTTCGAGGACTACGCGCGCGAAGGCCCGCTGGCGGCGCTCGACGCCATCAAGCAGGCGACCGGCGAGGACGAGGTCGACGTCATCGGCTATTGCGTCGGCGGCACCATGTTCGCCTCGGTGCTCGCGGCCATGGCGGTTTGGCATGACGAGCGCGTCGCTTCGGCGACATTCATGGCCGCGCAAGTCGATTTCACTTACGCCGGCGACCTGAAAGTCTTCATCGACGAGGACCAGGTCAAGGCCATCGAAGCGCGCATGGCCGACCGCGGTTACTTGCCGGGCATGTCGATGGTCACCGTCTTTAACCTTCTGCGCTCCAACGATCTGATCTGGCCCTACATCATCAACAATTACCTTCGCGGCAAGGCGCCGTTTCCGTTCGACCTGCTCTATTGGAATTCCGACGCGACGCGGCTGCCGGCCACCAACCAGTCGGATTACATGCGCAATTGCTACCTCGACAACAAGCTGGCCAAGGGCCAGTTGACCATCGGCAACACCCCGGTCGATCTAAAAAACATCAAGATCCCGGTTTACGCTCTCGCTGCGCGCGAGGACCATATCGCGCCGGCGAAATCGGTGATGCTCGGCTCCAAATTCTTCGGCGGTCCGGTGCGCTTCGTGCTTGCGGCCTCCGGCCACATCGCCGGTATCGTCAATCCGCCGGACAAGCACAAATATCAGTACTGGACCGGGCGCCGGCCGCGCAGCGCCAACCTCGACGGTTGGGCCGCCAAAGCGACGCAGCATCCGGGCTCGTGGTGGCCGGATTGGTTCGCCTGGCTCACCAAGCGTCCCTCACCGCAAGTGCCCGCGCGCGTGCCGGGCGACGGCGCGCTTAAAGCCATCGAGGACGCGCCGGGAAGTTACGTCAAGGTGCAGGCTTAGGCGGTCCGCGGCGCATCAATTCGACCGGTGTTGGGGGCGAAGCGGACATTTCGCGGACATCGTGAACGGGTCGAGGCTGACCCAAATGTATGGTCCGGCCGTGCGTTGCAAGAAGTTTTGACGAGTTGGTGGTGAGCGGTCTTGCATCAATGTATCCGGTCTTTGATTAGAGCGCTGAGCTCTAGACCATCATGGATATCAGCGCGCGTGCGATCTCATTGACGGACAGGCCTCGACCGGGCCATGTGGGTCACCGCTGCTCGCATGCGCCGGGAAGACCGAACCTCCATCTCATCTCATCTTCTCGCAGACCTCGGCGGGTA
>DATNNI010000492.1:0-2015 GCA_035601915.1 Xanthobacteraceae bacterium | reverse complement strand
AAAGTAAAAGTAAATTCAGATCAGCGGCACCCCGGTGATCGAAAGCCGACGATCCCACATGTGATCCTCCTCACATTCCCTGTCGACGAAAAAATTGCAATATTAGGCCTTGGTCACCGCGTTCCCGAGAGAGAGAGGGGTCATGCGTCGCTGCGCATCGCTTGTGGTCGTTGCGATTCTGTTTTTAAGCGTCGCCGCCACCGCGGCGCGCGCCGACAATCGCGTCGCGCTGGTGATCGGCAACGGCGCCTATGTCCATGTGCCGCATCTGCCCAACCCGACGCATGATGCGGAGGACGTTGCCGCCGCCCTCCGGCGCACCGGCTTCGAGACCATCCTTGGGACCGATCTCGATCAGGCCGGCATGCAGAACGCCGCGATCCGTTTTGCCCGCGCGGCGCGTAGCGCGGATGTCGCTGTGTTCTATTACAGCGGACATGCCATGCAATATGCCGGCGTCAATTATCTGGTTCCGATCGATGCCGAACTCCACGATGAAGCGGATCTGCGGCGCATGGCGAGGGTGGACGATATCCTCGCCGACCTGCAGCAAGCCAGGAACCTGCGCATTCTGGTGCTCGACTCCTGCCGCGACAATCCGCTCGCCGACGAGCTCAAGCGCTCCGTCGGCTCGACCCGCGGCGTCAGCATCGGGCGCGGCCTCGCCAAGATCGAGAGCCCGGACGGAACGATCATCGCCTATTCCACCCAGGCTGGCCGGACGGCGGAAGACGGCAGCGAGCGCAACAGCCCCTACACGGCGGCGTTTCTTCAGCACATCGAAGACAAGGACGACGTCGCCACCGTGTTCCATCGCATCGGCGCGAATGTCTACCAGACAACCCAGGGCAAGCAGGTTCCCGAACTATCGATATCGTTCTTTGGTGAGTTCTACCTGAACGGAAAATTGCAGGTCACCGTAGCTCCGGCGGCGCCTTCCGCACCGGCCGATCCGTGCGCCGCGGCCGAGTCGCATTGGAAAAGCGCGGAAGCGATCGGGACAATTGATGCCTATCGGGATCACCTTGCGCGCTTTCCGAATTGCACATTCGCTGAACTTGCCAAGGCCCGTATCGAAAGTCTCAATAAAAAAATGGCAATCGTTGCGCCGCCCCCAACAGCCGTCGTTCCCCCCGACGGCGCGGCGTTACGAACCGGCCTTGTCGGCTATTGGCCGCTCGACGCCGGCTCGACCAACATGGCAACCAACACGGCGCAAGACCTCAGCGGCAACAACAACGCCGGCGTCCTGGTCCGCTTGTCCGCGACGGCCTCGCCTCGCGCCGGCAAGGTCGGCGGCGCGCTCAGGTTTGACGGGACCAATTACGTACAGACTTCGTTTGCGGGGGTTTCCGGCAGATCCGCTCGCACGATTTCGCTGTGGCTGAAGACAGCCCAGACGTCACCTCTGCCAGGGAAAAATACGTCAACGGTGTTGGCGTACGGCGATGCTCGCAGGTGCGCTAACCCAGGGTACTTTGTCGTTGCCACCAATGACAGATTCGGCAGTTCTACCAACCATCGCGGCATTACGATCGATTTTCCGTGCCATGCGGCAGTTACCTATGATGCGGCCATCTATGATGACCGGTGGCACCATGTGGTGATCGCCATGCCCAATGAAGGCACCACCTCGAGTATCAAAGTCTACGTCGACGGCGTTCTGCTCAACACCATCAGCGCCCTCGGCGAGGGCAGCCTTGACACCGGCAGCGGCACCAATGTGCTGATCGGCTACGACGCCTACTTCAACCATGCCGGCAATACCAATGGCGGCTTCCAGGGAGCGATCAGCGATGTCCGCTTCTATAACCGGGCACTTTCGGCGCCGGAAGTCGCGCAGCTCTATTCAACCGGCAATTAGAGCTGACGAGACCGCGCCGCTGCGCGCCATCGGGTTGATGGTCCGAAAAACCTGATCGCGGGGTGCGGGTGTGCCGGGCGGCAGAATCCTGCTTTACTCCGCCGCCGTCACCGCGCTGACCGGCACGGCGGCGCCAGCGCCGTAGCGCTGG
>DATNNI010000491.1:0-9864 GCA_035601915.1 Xanthobacteraceae bacterium | reverse complement strand
TCGACGCCGCCGGATGGCGCAGCATATTTTTGTTGATCGTGCCGATTTGCATTGTCGCGCTCGCACTTGCGCTGACGGCCGTGCCGGACTCGAAGGACCCCAAAGGCCGCACACTCGATCTGCCCGGACAAGGGCTGGCGATTGCAGCCCTCGGCGCGCTCTCGCTCGCCGTCATTGAAGGACCGCATTGGGGCTGGGCCTCGCCTTACAGCATCTTGTCGTTCGCGGTCGCGATCGCGGCAACGGCGCTGTTCTTTCGGCTGCAAGCACGCTCCGATTCAGGATTGGTGCCGCTGTCGATACTCAAGAGCAGCGTGTTCTCGGCCAGTCTCGGCATTGCGGCAGCGATGACGTTCGGCATGTACGCCATGCTGTTCTTGACGCCGCTCTACTTGCAGGCCGTCCGTGGCAGCAGCGCTCTGGTGGCCGGCTTTGAATTATTGCCGATGTCGGTGGCGTTCGTGATCGTGTCGCAGCTATCGGGGCGCATCGCCAACCGCTTCGGGCCGCGGCTGCCGATGACCGCCGGCATGGCGTTCATGGGCGCCGGCTTGTTCATGCTGGCGCTGATCCCATTGACCGACAGTTTCGTGCTGATCGAAGCAGCGCTGCTGGTCATCGGCTGCGGGCTCGGCCTGAACACCGCGCCGGTAAACGCGGTCGCAGTCGCCAATGTACCCGCCGAGCGTTCAGGCACCGCGTCCGGCCTCGTCAACACCGCGCGCATGGTCGGCGCCACGCTTGGCGTCGCGGTGCTTGGCGCGGTGTTTGCGGTGTTCGCCGGCAGCGCCGACGCCAGCGGCCATATCGTCCGCGGCCTCGTCCCCGCTTACATCGGCGGCGGCATCGGCGAAATGCTGGGCGCGATCGCGGCTTTCACCTTCATCCGCCGCGGATCGCTAAATCCCGCGCACTAGTGGAGCGGATTTGACATTCGCTACCGACCGCGCCGCGAACTCGGAGAGCGAATGCCAAATCCAAAGCTCCACTAGCACTTATAATTACTAGTGGTCCTTTGATTCTAACATTCGCACGATAGCCTGCCGCATGGGGGTGCGAATGTTAGAATCGGACCACTAGCAGCGCGCTCGCCGCTAGGCCTTGACCAGCGGCACCTTCGGCACCGAGCCGCGGCGCGGCGGCGAATTGCCGCCCGGGCCTCCGCCCGGCGGCTTACGCCGCGGCGAGGCGCGCCGCTTCTTAGCCCGGCGCGGCTCCGGCAATTTCTCGGGCCGCGGCGTGATCGGACCGTCGGGATACTCGAACCCGAGCTTGGCCCTGCCGTTTTCGTCGGTGGTGACGACGACGCGGACGTGGCCGCCCGACTTCAAGCGCCCGAACAACACGTCGTCGGCGAGCGGCTTTTTGATGTGCTCCTGGATCACCCGGGCCATCGGCCGGGCGCCCATCAGCTCGTCATAGCCATTGGCGATGAGCCACTTGCTCGACTCGTCGGTCAATTCGATGGTCACGTCGCGATCGGCGAGCTGCGCCTCGAGCTGAAGGACGAACTTCTCGACCACCATCGCAATCACGTCCTGCGACAGGTGCGCAAAGGTGACGATGGAATCGAGCCGGTTGCGGAATTCCGGCGCGAACAAGCGCGTGATCGCTTCCATGTCGTCGCCTTCCCGCTTCGACCGGGTGAAACCGAAAGCCGCCCGCGCCATGTCGGACGCGCCGGCATTCGTGGTCATGATCAGGATCACGTTGCGGAAATCGACCTGCTTGCCGTTGTGATCGGTCAGCTTGCCGTGATCCATGATCTGCAACAGCACGTTGAAGAGATCGGGATGGGCCTTCTCGATCTCGTCGAGCAGCAGCACGCAGTGCGGATGCTGATCGACGCCGTCGGTCAACAGTCCGCCCTGGTCAAAACCGACATAGCCGGGCGGCGCGCCGATCAACCGCGATATGGTATGACGCTCCATATATTCCGACATATCGAAGCGGATGATTTCCACCCCGAGCGTGGCGGCGAGCTGGCGCGCCACTTCGGTCTTGCCGACGCCGGTCGGGCCGGAGAACAAATAACAGCCGATCGGCTTTTCCGGCTCGCGCAGTCCGGCACGTGCCAGCTTGATTGAGGCGGCAAGCGCCTCGATCGCCTTGTCCTGACCGTAGACCACGCGCTTGAGCGTCTCTTCCAGATGCCGCAGCACCTCGGCGTCATCCTTCGACACCGCTTTCGGGGGAATCCGCGCCATGGTGGCGATGGTGGTCTCGATTTCCTTGATGCCGATGGTGCGCTTGCGCCGCCCTTCCGGCAGCAGCATCTGCGCCGCACCCGATTCGTCAATGACGTCGATCGCCTTGTCGGGGAGTTTGCGGTCGTGGATGTAACGCGCCGACAGCTCGACCGCAGCCTTGATCGCCTCGTTGGTATATCTGAGCTTGTGATACTCCTCGAAATAGGGCTTCAGCCCTTTGAGGATTTCGATCGCGTCAGGAACTGTGGGTTCGTTGACGTCGATCTTCTGGAAGCGCCGCACCAGCGCGCGATCCTTTTCGAAATACTGGCGGTATTCCTTGTAGGTGGTGGAGCCGACGCAGCGCACCGTGCCCGAAGCCAAAGCCGGCTTGAGCAGATTTGACGCGTCCATCGCGCCGCCCGATGTTGCACCGGCGCCGATCACGGTGTGGATCTCGTCAATGAACAGGATGGCGCCGGGATAAGCCTCAAGCTCCTTGATCACCTGCTTGAGGCGCTCCTCAAAATCTCCGCGATAGCGGGTGCCGGCAAGCAGCGTGCCCATATCGAGCGCGAACACGGTGGCGTTGCGCAACACGTCCGGCACTTCGCCATGGACGATCCTCCGCGCCAGCCCCTCGGCAATCGCGGTCTTGCCGACGCCGGCCTCACCGACGAACAGCGGATTATTCTTCTGCCGGCGGCAGAGCACCTGGATGGTGCGGTTGATCTCCGCGTCACGGCCGATCAGCGGATCGATTTTGCCTTCGCGCGCCTTCTTGTTGAGGTTGACGCAATAAGCTTCGAGCGCGTCGCCCTTCTTCTTCGGCTCGTCGCCATTCTTGGTATCGCCGTCTTCGTCGGAGCCACGCACCGGGCGCGCTTCCGACATGCCCGGCCGCTTGGCGATGCCGTGACTGATATAATTGACCGCGTCGTAGCGGGTCATGTCCTGCTCTTGCAGGAAGTAGGCAGCGTGGCTCTCGCGTTCGGCGAAAATCGCGACTAGCACGTTGGCGCCGGTCACCTCCTCACGCCCCGACGATTGGACGTGGATGACGGCGCGCTGGATGACCCGCTGAAAGCCCGCTGTCGGCTTGGAGTCCTCGGCCCCGTCGGTGACCAGGTTCTCAAGCTCGGATTCAAGATAGGCGACGAGACTGCGGCGCAACTTGTCCAAATCGACATTGCAAGCGCGCATGACCGCGGCCGCGTCCTGGTCTTCGATGAGCGCCAGCAGCAGATGCTCAAGCGTGGCGTACTCGTGATGGCGCTCATTGGCGAGCGCCAAGGCGCGATGCAGCGACTGTTCGAGACTGCGTGAAAACGTGGGCATTCAGGCTCTCTTCATTTCCATTTGTATTGGCCGTTCCCCCGGGTCACTTCTTTTCCATAATGCACTGTAAAGGATGCTGATGTTTTCGGGCAAAGTCCATAACCTGCGTCACTTTGGTTTCGGCCACCTCGTAGGTGAACACGCCACATTCGCCGATACCCTGCTGGTGGACGTGCATCATAATGCGTTGCGCGGCGTCGTGGTCCTTATTGAAGAAACGCTCGAGCACATGGACCACGAATTCCATGGGCGTGTAGTCGTCGTTGAGTAAAAGAACGCGATAAAGGTGGGGCCGCTTGGTCTGCGGCCTCGTCTTGGTGATGACCGCGGTGCCCGGTCCGCCCTGGTCGTTCTTTTGCTTGCGGTCGTCGTTTGCCAGCCGGACGGGCCGCTCGGGTAAGTCATCTGTCGGCATTGCTTCGTCTAATCCGAACCTCGGTAAGTGCGCGGGACCGAACCGACGCGGAGGCCTGCCAAGATCGCGGCCCCCCGCCCGGCCGTCGCCAGTACTCTAATATAGTTTTTGGCCGCCCCAGGTTCCACATCCGACGATACACCTAACTAAAGCGGACAATTCGGTTCGATTTCATCCCGTTAGCGCGACTCACTTATGCATTCGGCAAGGGCAACGCGAGGCTACCATGGTCGCTCCCGCGCGCGCGCCAAAATCTCCGCGATCTACGGAAGGATTTCACTCCAGATTACCATGCACAGAGCATGCCGTCGGCGGAAAACGCGCGGCTTACGCCCTAGGTCAAGCATTCCGGCGGCGGCACATCGAGCCAGTCCCGGCAAGACCGCGGCGGGCGCTCGAATCCATCTCGGGGCGTGAGTTCGCCGTGGCGAAGCCGGGGCCGGTGACCGCGCAGCAATCGCCTACACGTTCGGCCGGCAGCTACGCGCGACGATGTCGCTGCCTCGCATGGGCAACCGTCATTTCAGCGATGCGGCCTGATTGAGTATGCCTTCGAACGGTTTGTAGGCGTCTTTGGCGAGCGCGGAGTAGAGCTCGCTGAGCTTGGCGGATTGCGCGACAAAGTCTTGGTACGAGGATTTCAGATATTCGTTTTGAACTTCCATCGCCTTATCGATGGTCTTGGCGGAGGTGAGCTTTTCCAAAGCGGCCGCGGAGGCTTCGAACGATTTCCTCGAATAATCGGCAAGCTCCGTCGCAATGGCCTGGGCATTCTTGCTCCAAGCGCCGAATGACGCCATCGCCATATCCATGCCTTCCTTGCCGAACTTCTGCATTGGATCAGTCGTCATTGTTTACTCTCCGGCGTCAGGGCTGCACGGGTAGCAGCCGAGGTTCGCCCGCTGCCTTGAAAAGGCCTTCTCCACTATCAATCATTAACATATTGCGCTGCACCTTTAAACTCAAGGCGATGCAAGGCAGAGCAGAAATTCGGGGGTGCAGAGCCAATCGGACGTTGGCGAAATGGGTTAACGCTTTCGCAACGGCGTTCGCCTAGCGTTACGGGCCGCATCAGGATGATGACCGGTCCAGGGTCGGGGAAGGCTTCGCGTTGGGACAACCGGCCGGATCAAGTCCTGGTTCGTGTGGTCCGAAGAAGCAAGCAGCGTAGGCGCCTTAGGGTAGTCCTGCGCGCGTCGGGGACGGGGTGCGTAATGAGTAGCGTGCGTTGCGTTGTGTGTGTTGGGCTTCGTGGTGTTTTCGGTCTTGCGGCCGGCCTTGCGCTTCTACCGGTCATGAACAATTCGGCCGGCGCGTACGGCTACCACCGTTACTATCGTCACGCGCCACGCGCTTCCGTTGAAGCTTATTCGCCGCCTTCTGCATCGATCGTGGTGGACGGCAATACCGGTGAGGTATTGCATTCGTCTAACGCCGACGGGTCGCGGCATCCGGCCTCGCTCACCAAAATCATGACGCTCTATCTGCTGTTCGAGCGGCTGGACGCTGGCAAAATCAGGCTCGACACCCAGTTAAGGGTCTCCGAGCATGCGGCCGAGCAAGCGCCAACTAAGCTTGGGCTGAAGCCCGGACAGACCATTGCTGTCGAAGATGCAATCAAGGCGGTGGTGACAAAATCCGCGAACGACGCCGCGGTCACAATCGCCGAAAATCTCGGCGGCGGCGAGGAAGAACAGTTTGCGGAGTTGATGACGCAAAAGGCGCATGCGCTCGGCATGAGCCACACGACCTATGTGAACGCCTCCGGATTGCCGGACGACGCACAGGTAACGACGGCGCGCGACCAAGCGCTGCTCGGACGCGCAATCCAGGAGCGGTTTCCCCGCTACTACAAATATTTCTCGACTGAGGAATTTGTCTATCACGGCAGCGCGATGCGAAATCACAACCATCTTTTGGGAGCGGTTGGCGGCGTCGACGGAATAAAGACCGGTTATACCCGCGCTTCCGGTTTCAACCTCGTGACCTCGGTGCATCGCGACGGACGATACATTGTCGCCGTCGTGCTTGGCGGCCGTTCAGCCGGGGAACGCGACGCTCATATGCGCGAACTGATCGGCGCGCACATCAGGGAAGCGTCGCTACAGCGCACGGCGCCGGCTGCGGAAAAGTTCGCCTCGCGCGGCGAGTTTGCCGCGCGTAACGAACTCGCATCGCGCAGCGAGGTTGAAGTTTCGACCGCCGCCAAAGTCCAGCAACGTTCGCGTGCGGAGGCAACGGTGAGCAATGCCGCAGCCGAAGCCCGCGCAAGCTTGGGCACGAGCGAGCCGATCCATCCGGTGTTGGTCAGGACGATCACCTATAGGACCGCGCCGCCGCAAACCGCTCCTCTTGCGCCGATGCCGGTTCTGGTGCCGACCTCGGCTTCCGCCTCGCAAGGCGCGGTTTCTGCGGCCAACCGCAGGACTTCTGCGACAGAACCGGCCCAGGACTCGATCGTTGTGGCTTCGACCGGGCCGTCTGTCGTGGCAACAGCGGCGAAAACCGAGCCGTCCAAAGTCGAGCTGGCCAGAGAAGAACCGCCGGCGGCTCCGCCCTCAACTTCCCCGCATGCACGCGGCGGCTGGCTTATCCAAGTCGGCGCTTATGAAGGGGAAAACGAGGCCAAGGAGCACCTCAACGCGGCGCAGCTGAAAATCCCCGGGATACTTGCGTCCGCGGACCCGTTCACCGAACGGGTGCAAAAAGGCGAGAGAACCTATTACCGCGCGCGCTTCGTCGGCCTCGATAGACCGGCGGCTGAAGCGGCGTGCAAGCTGCTCAAGCGTAGCGAGATCGAATGTATGGCGGTTAAAAATTAGAGCAGATGTAAAGCGGCCGTCTCCAAGACGGCTCCAAGCACCGCACGAACTCACAAACATCACGCTGCAAGGATAAACCCGGATCAACCGGGTCAGGCAGAGAGGCTCATTCACCGACAGGGCGCCACGCCGAGAGTTGTTGTGTGGAGTATCAGCGATGGCGTCGAAGCAGCACGTCCTTGGCCTGATTGACGCGGGCCGCAAGGTACGTCGACCCCCCTTGGTCGGGATGCAGTTTCTTCATGAGCGACCGGTGAGCGCGCCCGATCTCGTCCTCGGGCGCTCCGGGTTGAAGGCCAAGGACTTGATAAGCCTCCTGCTCCGTCATTTTCCCGCTGGGCGTGGCGTCTCGGCCGCTCCTCGGTCCCGCATTCTGCTGCGCGTGCTCACGCCAGCCGGGCTCCCGGCGGTCAAGATACGCCATCAATAACTGGCGGCTGTCGTCGTCGATCTCTCCGAGAAGTCCGATCAAAGTCGGCGAACCGATCGCATCGAGAGACTTGCCTTCGTAACGTCCGGCGAGCACGAAGCCGCGCATCGCGCCGCTATCGTGATCAAGCTCCATCTCCAGGAATGCCGAGCGCACGCGCGAAACTTTGCCGGCGCTTTTGCGCGTCCGGCCTATCAGGTTTGCCGGCCACAATGAGAGCCAGCCGAGCAGTCCGAGCCCGACCGCGCCGAGCGGTATGGCGACCCCGATCGCGCCCTTCAGCAGCAGAAAGGCTGAAGCGATCAGTGCCGCGCCGCCACCGATATAGCGCACGAACCGCGCAGCCTGTTTTGGATCGGCCTTGGAAAAAGCGCTGCCGGCCCACAACAGAAGGATAAGAACGGCCGCCCCGAGAAGAATTGGCATGGCTACTTCAGTTGCTCGATCAGCTTCGACGCGCCCGCCGAATGCTTGGCACGCAGATCGGCTAAAGCCTTCATGCCGCCTGCCGCATAAGCTGCCGCCGCGCGCAGTAACTCACCTAGCTCATCGGCGGCACCCGGTGCAAAGCGGCAATAGGCCCCGCGCGTGAGCCGGGCAATTTCCCGAAATGCCTGCTCGCAGACCGGGTCGTAGCCTTCCTGAAACATAAAGGCGGGAACGCTGCGCAAGCCCAGTTCGCCGGCGCCGGCGCAGAGATCGTCGAGCGATTCCTCCATAGCGTCACCGACCAAGATCAAAGCCCCGAGCGGAGCCTTTTCACTTTCCCGCCGCGCGTGCGAGAGAACCTTTGCAATCTGCGTGTGGCCGCCGCGGCAATCGATGTGCGACATCAGCTCACCTAGCTGTCGCGCCTCCCCGATCCATGCCGAAGCGCGGCATTCGCTTAATCCCCGATAATAGACGAGCTGAATATGAAGGCCGCCGGCCGCGGCGGCCTCGCGAAACATTTCGGCTTGCAGCACGCAGGCCTGATCCCAGGTCGGCTGCCGGCTCATGGTGGCGTCAAGCGCAAACAATAACCGGCCGCGGCCCCCAGTGTTGGCTGCTGGATCGAGCGACTTGAGCTGATTGAGAAACGCATCGATTTCTGCGCGCGGAGAAGCCGCAAGCTTTTTGGCTTCCTCGGCATCGGAGTTTTGCGCCGGCACATGACCGGGCCGATCTTTGCTCATGGCTCGGGCTTTTACGCTCAGGAGTTTAGACCCCGCTTAAGTGGCCTCCCCCGCTAATCGGCGCAATGGGCGCAATGTTTGAGGAAAAGGCGGGGTGAGCCGGCAACGCCTCGGCAAAATAACCGAAAGTGTCCGGCTTCAGGCCAGGAGTTCGTGGGTATCGAGCGGCTTGCCTTCGGTCGCCGCCCATTCCGCGCGCGCCGCCGCGCGGCGCTTGCCGCGCTCGTCGACCGGCAATTTAAGCCCTTCGATCAGACCCTTGATCTCTTCACGGGCGATCGCATGGGAGGATTTTGCCTTTAGCCCAAAAGCGCTCTCGTCGACCTCGTCGAGCGCAGTGAGCCCGCGCGGGAAAAACTCCCGGTAGATCACGCGTTCGCCAAAACCATCAATGATGCGAAAGCCGAGTTGCCGGCCGAGCGCTTCGACCCCGGCCCCGACGAGCTTTTTATTGCGCGAGGCGAGCCGCGAGAGCCGGTTGCGCATCACCACCCAATCGGTCAGCCCGCCGTCCACCAGTCGCCGCTGGCGGCGCGCTTCCCGCACCATTTCCGCGTACTGGCTGACCCCGTTGAGCTCGAATGTATGCGGATCGACCTGACCGAGCACGTCGAAGTCGACAAAGCTGTCGTTGAGAGGAGTAATCAAGGTATCGGCCATGGAATGAGCAAGCCGCATCAGATAAGAGTCGCTTCCCGGCGTATCGATGACGACGAAATCGTAATTGCTCTCCACCGCGCTCACCGCAGCGGCGAAAGCCTCGAATTCCTTCGCCTCGATCTCATCGAGTCGTGCGCCGGCTCCGCGTGCGACGCAATAATGCTCGGGATGTCGGAGATTTACGCCCGCCCGCTTCGCCCAAGCGCGCCGGTTTTCGACGTAATGGGTAAAACTGCGCTGTCGTGAATCGAGATCGATACTGGCGACCCGCTGACCGGCCTGCAGCAGGGCGACGGCGACGTGCATGGCCGTGGTCGACTTGCCGGTACCACCTTTTTCGTTGCCAAGGACGACGACATGAGCCGAGAACGGCTTGCCAATATCGGCCTGCATCAACATGGCTACGCAACCTCTGCAGAACGAATTCTTGTCCGGCTTGCCACGTGCAGCGTCAAGATACAGCATCAGCCTCGATAAGTTAATCATTAAACAAACTACGCACGACGAATGAATGTAACGTGTGCTCGCGTGGCAACGCCGATGAACAAAAACGTTTCAGGATTGAAGCATCGCCGGGCGCGCATCGTTCGCACCTTGCCTGCGCTCAAGCGCGTCATCGATCAGTGGCGCGGGCGCCGCGACTTCATGGCGCTCGTCCCGACCATGGGAGCGCTGCATGCCGGGCATCACGCCCTGGTGAAGTTGGCGCGGCGTCGTGCTGATCGCGTGACGGTGTCGATTTTCGTCAACCCTACGCAGTTCGCTCCGAACGAAGACTTGGCCACTTACCCGCGCACCTTCGCCGCGGACCTTGCCGCGCTTGGCGATGGCGGCG
>DATNNI010000490.1:0-8418 GCA_035601915.1 Xanthobacteraceae bacterium | reverse complement strand
TGATCGGCGAGTTTCCGGAGAATTTGGGCTCCGAACTAACAAGGCCCGGAATGCTGCCGGCGCTGCCGGGACGGATCCGTTCAGGTTTGCCAATCGACTTGTTGCGTCGCCGGCCCGACATTGCCGAAGCAGAACGCCAATTGGCCAGCGCGACGGCG
This sequence comes from Xanthobacteraceae bacterium, assembly GCA_035601915.1. GTDB lineage: Bacteria > Pseudomonadota > Alphaproteobacteria > Rhizobiales > Xanthobacteraceae > BOG-931. Next base: position 8,260 of record DATNNI010000490.1, on the reverse strand, counting down.
GCGATCGGTGTCGCCACGGCCGATTTGTTTCCCCGCGTGGCTTTGATCGCCTCTGCCGGAAATCAATCCGCAATTGGCGGCATTCCCGTGAATCCGATCTGGTCGGTCGGACCGGGAGTTCTCGCGCCGATTCTCGACTTTGGGCGGCTCGATGCCGCCGTCGAGAAGGCTGACTATCGGGCGCGCGAACTTTTGTTCAATTACAAACAAACCGTGCTGCGGGCGGTAGGCGAGGTCGACACGGCGGTCGACGCCTATGCAGCTCAACAGAATCGCTTGCGCCACCTGTCCGATGCGGTCGCTGCCGCGCGCAAAGCCGTCGACCTGGCGAGCGAGCGTTTCGATCGAGGCTTGATCGATTCGCTCAACGTGATCGACGCGCAGCGGCAGGAATATGAAATCCAGCAGCAATACGTGGCCGCTCAAGCCGCTGCTGCCGAGCAACTGGTCACACTGTACAAGTCCCTCGGCGGCGGCTGGGAGGATTATCAAATTTTCCCGCCAATTCGCCCGCCGCTGCCGGCCATCGCGGCCGCATTCCGGAGCTTGTTAGCTCCGAAAGCGGCGCCATAAAATCTTGTTACCGCCCGCGGTTGTTGCGGCTGAGCGTGCGGAGCCGCTTTCTCCAACCGTCTCCAACGAGCTAACGGGGCCCCCGGAGTGTTGCCTTTATGCCACTGGCCAAGCGATTCCGACTTGGATTGGCGACCGAATCATGGCTCGGGAACCCTATGTCATGCCATCGTCATCCGCGAAAAATAGAGGAGGTAAAGAGCTTAAACGCGGCTTAGAGCCGGAGGGCTCGCGGGGCTGTGGATCTTAAGAGCCGGAGGGCTCGCGGAGGGGGTAATGATCGTCAAGCAGAGAGTAGTTTTTCTATTGGCCGGCATGGCGTTAGGGGTTTCCCTGACTGCTGCCCCGGCCAAAGCCGCCGATATGGACGCGATGGCGACAAAGGCTCCCCCTTACGCGGTGGCGCCGGCCGCTGAGGGGCCAGTCCCGTGCAGTAGTTTGTGGGGCTTTTTCCTGACCGACTGCCAATTGATCTGGTACGGCGTGCGCTTCTACGGCACGGTGGACATGGGCGGCCTATACCAGACCCACGGCACGCCATTCGACCCGAACTTCCCGACTGGCGCCAGTTATATTGTAGGCGCTGGTGGTACGGGCGCGACGAACCGCACCCCCGGTTGGGGTCTCGCTCCCAACGGCCTGAGCCAGTCGAATATCGGTGTCGAGATCAAGGAGCCGATCGCGCCCGGCGGGTGGTCTTTCGTCGGCCGCGCCGAATTCGCGTTTGATCCGTATTCGGGCCTGCTGGCCAACGCCCCGCAAGCCCTCCAAGACGCTAAGGGCACGGCGCAGAACACTGAGGCCCTACCTTACGACTCGAGCCGCTGGGGATGGCTGAACACAAATCAATATGTCGGTTTTAGTCAGCCGGTTTGGGGCACGCTGACCTTCGGCCGGCAAAACACGCTACAGCTGGACGAGATCAATGCCTACGATGCGATGGCGGGCGCGTATGCCTTCTCGCCGCTCGGCTACTCGGGCAAGGCCGGCGGTTCCGGCGATACCGAGGACGCGCGTTGGACCACGGCGATCAAGTATCGCGTTAACATCGGCGACTTCCGCATCGCCATCATGGGGCAGCCGATAGGTGGCTCTAATGGCGGGTATAATTCATATAACCCGAACAACGGTGCGATTGCCGGCAACATCGGCGGGGATTTCAGACATCTTGGACCCGGCACGCTCTCTGTGGATGTCGTCGGCAGTTACGAAAGGGACGCGGTCAACATTTCGGCGATGTATCCAGGTCAAGTCGTCAACTTCCAAGGCACGCCGACCACGTTCCCGGCTGATGCCGCGCTCAAGGCGACGTTGTCCAACCAGACCGCCGTCTCAGTGGCGGCCAAATACAGCTTCGGTTCGTGGGGTGCCCCAGCTGCACCTATCGTTGCCAAAGGACCTGTTCCGCCGTCCGGGCCGGTTGGCGTCCCGCTCACGCTTTACGCCGGCTATGAGTGGATCCAGTTCTCCAACCCGAGCGACCCGCAAACCACGTCATTCATCGATGACGGATTCACTTTCAACAATTCCGGTGGCATTAACCACGGCAGTATTGCCACCGCCAATTTGACGTCGATCAATAACAATGCGTTCAACGCCCTGTGCGGCACCGGTACGGGTTGCGGGAACGAGACCTTCCAGATCTTTTGGGTCGGCGCAAAATACGGCATCACCAGAGATCTGGATATCATTGGCGCTTATTACGAATACTTCCAGAACCAATTCGTGAACGGCGTGGGCATCTGCGTCAATACTGCCGCCCACAGCCAGTGCGCCGGTACCTACCAAGTGTACTCAACGGTTCTCGACTGGCGGTTCCTGCCGAAGTGGGATGCCTATGCCGGCGTCGTCTACTCGATCGCAGAAGGTGGCATCGCCAACGGCGACATCCAAAACAACAACCTCGCCGGAGTAGCAGGCGTCCGCTTCCGGTTCTAAACGGGGCAAACTTTCGTCTACGACAAAGCGCCGCCTTCCGGGGCGGCGTTTTTGCTTATGGCGGGCGCTCCAACGCTCGGCGTTTTGCCGATCAACTTCCTAGCCCGAACGCAGCGCCTCCGCGCGTGATTGCCCAATTCGAATAGGTGGTTGGGCAAGATCACTGTTGCTTTAATACCACAGAAGTCATTCTAGCCGTCATTTATCCCGCTCGCCGGCGCCGCTGTATATTGCAGTATACAGCGTGCGCTATATACTTCGGTGCATAACGGGGCAGGGGGCTTCGATGAAAAAGCTGAGTTTTCGCGCGGTTTTGTCCGCAGCGGTCTTCGGCGCGCTCAGTCTCACCGCGGCAAACGCCGCCGACATGGACTCGATGGTGACCAAGGCGCCCCCTTACGCGGTGGCACCGGTTGCCGTGGCGCCCGCCTCGTGCGGCAGCGTCTACGATTTCTTCCTCACGGCTTGTCCGCTGAGTTGGTACGGGGTCACATTCTACGGCATCGTCGATTTGGGTGGGAACTACCAGACACACGGCACGCCGCTCGATCCAAACCACCCGGTCGGCGCGAGCTACCTGCTCGGTAACAGCGCCACGAACGCAGTTGGCCGGATCTCGGGGTTTCAACTGGCGCCCAACGCGCTGAGCCAGTCGATTATTGGCGTGAAAACAATCGAACCGATCGCGCCGGGCTGGAATTTCATCTCGGTCAACGAACTCGCGTTCGATCCTTATTCGCTGCTGTTGGCCAACGCGCCGCAGGCAATGTTTAATTCGATCCATACGCCGGAGAATACGCAACTCGTACCGTACGATTCCAGCCGCTGGGGTTGGTTGGCGGCGCAGAACTTTGTCGGCGTGAGCTCGCCGATTTGGGGCACGCTGACCTTCGGCCGCACCAACACGCCGCTGCTTGACGCAGTCAATGCCTACGATCCTATGGGCGGCTCCTACGGCTTCTCGCTGATCGGCAACTCTGGCTTGACCTGCGGCGACGGCGACACGGAAACGTGCCGCTGGACCACGGCAATCAAGTATCGCCTAAATATCGGGGACTTCCGGTTTGTCGTCGCCGGCCAGCCGATCGGGGGAGGCCAAGCGGGCTACAACGCCTACAACCCGAACAACGGCGCCGTCGAAGGCGGCATTGGCGCAGACTTCAAATACTTCGGCCCCGGCACTCTCTCCATGGACGTCTTGGGTGCCTGGGAGCGCGACGCGGTCAACTGGTCGACGCTTTTCCCCGGCCAAGTGTTTTTCGGCACCTCGGGCACGCCGCTCACGTTTCCTCTTGGCGGCCTGAAAGCGACGATCTCCAACAACACGTCCGTCATGGCCGTGGCCAAATATAGCTTCGGTTCGTGGGGTGCCCCTGCCGCGCCTATCGTGGCTAAGGGCCCGGTGCCGCCGTCCGGACCGACGGGGATACCGCTCACTCTTTACGCCGGCTATGAGTACATCCAGTTCGCGAATCCAAGCGATCCGGTGACGACCTCGTTCAAGGATGACGGCTTCCTATTCAACGCCACCAACGCCGCCGGCAGCATATTAAGCGCCAACGGCACGACCATCGCCAACAACGCGTTCAACGCGGCGTGCGGATCGGGCACCGGATGCTCCGACCGGATCATGCAGAGCATGTGGACCGGCGCCAAATACGGCATCACCAGGGATCTGGACCTGATCGGCGCCTACTACCACTACATCCAGAACACCTTTGTTCACGGCGTGGCTTGCGGTATGTCGGTGGCGGCCGCCAACTCCCGGTGCCAAGGCTACTTCGACGATTGGTCGGTGGTTCTCGACTGGCGGTTCCTGCCGAAGTGGGATGCCTATATCGGCACCATGTACTCGGCGGCCTATGGCGGCATCGCCAACGGTGACATCAACCGCAACAACTTGGCGACCACCGCGGGCGTCCGCTTCCGGTTCTGATTGCCGCTAGCGAACAGCTTTCCAACGGATCCGAAGCGCCGCCTTCCGAGGCGGCGCTTGCGCTTTTGGCGGGCGCGATTTCCGCCTTTGGCCTGAGTCATATTTGCCACACGTTACGATAAACTTTGGCGCTGGCAAAAAACTAAGCAAAATGAATAACTTCTGCGGTATTCCGTTCTGTGCGCGGAATCGACCCTTGAATCCCGAGGGTATATAAAGCGGGTGGAGGGGTAGGCCGAGTCGCGGGGGCGGTTCTTACGGCCCGCCAGGGGTTTATTGGTAACCGACGGTCGCAGACGAGGTAACATGCCGTCGTTGTTAGAACGAACGGGCGCATTTCTGCTGGTTTGTTGCGCAGCGGCTTGTCTAACCCACGCCGCGGCCGCGACTGAATTGAATTATTTGCCTGCGCCTTCCTCTGTGCCGGACAGACCGGGCTGGGCCGGGTTTTATTTCCAAGACAAATCGCCTGCGCTTTCCAGGACTGCTCCTTGGAGTTCGTTGGACGCTTCCAAGGGCTTCGCTTCGCCCAATTTAAGTACGCGTCCGGTCGACGAAAGTTTTGGCTACAATTTCCAATCGGGGAATTTCGTATTCGGCCTGGAGGGCTCTCTGGCCGCGGCCAATTTCGATGGCAAGTTCACGAGCCCCTATCTTCCCGGGTCAGGCGCCTGGACGCCGAATATGAATTGGCTTGGCACCGTGACCGGCCACGTCGGGTATTCGTTCGGTCAATGGCTTCCTTACGTCAAAGCAGGCTTCGCTGCCGCCGACGTCGGCTCACCGTTGCAAGGCGCCCCGACGGGAGGATTCTCGCAAGGCACCGAACTTGGCGGTTGGACCAGCGGGATAGGTCTCGAATACCAGATTTCTCCCAAGCTATCGCTCGGACTTGAGTACCTCTACACCGACCTCAGCGCCGGGCTTGGCGGCCCAGCCGGCAGCACGCCGCTTACCGGTTCGCCGGAAGTATATTCCACGGCATTGAAATCTCAGAGCCTGCTCGGACGGCTGAACTACAAGGCGGGCTGGTAAGGCAAGCGTCCGCGGTTACAGTGCCGGACCGGCCGACTGCCGCGCGCCCTCGCAATTCTCGACGAAGCTCACGATTTGACGTACGAGTTCGCCTTCGAGCAGCGGCGCGTGTCCCTGATCGGGCACCTCGATCAATTCCATCTTGCTCCGCCGCGCGCGCATGGCCGCGACAGTCTCGGCGGACAGCATGTCGGAGTTTGCGCCGCGAATAACCAGCATCGGTACGTCCGCCAACGCATCGAACTCGTTCCAGAAGGCGGGCATCTGGCCCTCGACGTCGATGCCGGCCAGCGCCCGCGCGATGCCAAGGTCGTAAGCGGGCTTGAGCTCGCCGTGTTTCATCTGCCAGGTCAGTTGCGCGCCGGCGAGCCATTGCTCGGGCGCCAACTTGGGAAACTGTGCGCCCAGAAGGTCGCGGAGGATTTTGGCGCCTTCCTCAAAACTGCGCGGATGAGGCAATTTGCCGAGATATCCTTTGATGCGCGCCATTCCCTTGGTCTCGGTCACAGGGCCGATGTCGTGGAGAACGACGCCGGCGATGGCGCTCGGATAAGCGACCGCAAGCAGCATTGTCAGGACGCCGCCACGCGAACTGCCGACAAAGATCGCTGGTCCGACGCCGAGCTCGATGAGGATGCCGACGATATCGCCGAGCTCGACCGTGCAATTGTAATTGGTGTGATCGGGATCGTGATCGGAATGGCCGCGCCCACGCGAGTCGATCGCCACCACGTGCCGCGCCGGTGAGCCGAAGGCGAGCGCGGGGGCAAGTTCGTAAAAATCGGCGACGCTGCGGGCCAGACCGGGCAGGCACACGACCGGCATTCCCGGCGCTTCGCGGGAGCCGTATTCCCGGACGTGGAGCCGCAAACCGTCCGAGGCCGTGACCCAGATGCTTTTGCCGGGGCTCTCGGCTGACCCGTGTGTTTGACGCGCCAAATGAGCTTGTTGCTTGCTCATGTCTGCCGCCCTTGCCAGCCTGACATATATTAGCGGCAGGTCATAAAAGCGACATTAACGGTCAGGGGACGGGAAGAGCAACCGGGAAAGCGTTATGGACAAGGTAAAATGCGGATGGAACCGGGCCGGAAGCCTAACCGCCGCCTCGCCGTAGGTCGGCCTCAATCAGAAGCTGTGGATCGTTGCCGAGCCGAGCGCGGTAGACCTGCATGTTCTCGATGACCCGCTGGACGTAATTTCGCGTCTCGGCGATGGGGATGCGCTCGATCCAGTCGACCGGATCGACTTTCGGATCGCGCGGATCGCCGTACTGCTCGATCCATTCCCGCGCCCGGCGCGGACCGGCGTTGTAAGCAACAAACGCGAGAACATAAGATCCGCGCCAGCTGGCGATGTCGTTGCCCAGCTCGGCCGTTCCGATTTGCGCGTTGTAAACGACGTCACCCAACAGCCGGTGCCGGTCAAATGAAACGTTGAACCTCTTCGCCGTGTCGCGCCCGGCGTCCGGCGTGACTTGCATCAAGCCCATCGCGTTCGCACTGGAAACCACCTTGGGATTGAACGCGCTTTCCTGACGCACAATCGAATAGACCACACAAGGCTCGACCCGCGGACCGATCTGCTCGTAATCGGGTATGCCGAAATTAGGGAACGCGTAGTGCTCAAGTGGCAAACCATGGGCGAGCGCCGTTTTACCGATCAGCAAGGCGGTGCGCGCGTCATTGTGATGAGCGGCGATCTCGCCAAGCAGCGTTAATGCGCCGACGTCAGTCGCCTTGTCGGCAAACTCAACCGCCATGACAGCGGCAAGGTCGCGTTCGTCGATGGCATACAAAATCTCGAAAGCGCGCGCAACTTCAAGCCGCCGGGCCTCCGCCGGCGGCTCAGGCGGATTGCGCAGCGTTACCGCGTCGATGCCGAGACGCGCGCGTGCCAGTTGGCCGTAATATGCCGTCGGGAAACGCGCCGCTTGCTCGTAGTGAGCGCGCGCTTCTGTACCGTGACTGAGCGCCTCCGCCGCGCGGCCCTGCCAGTAATCGGCGCGCGCCAAGGTGATCGGATTGGCGACCCCCTCGGCGATGCGGGCAAAATGGGACAGTGCGAGCGTCGGTTCGCGAAGAAAGCGCAGCGCAATCCAGCCAGCGGTAAAATGTTGCTCGGCGCGATAGTTTTCGCCCGCCGGGGTCGCCGCGCCATTGGCGATTTCGTAGGCGCCTTTATAGTCGCCGATGTCGAGCAGTTTGCGGGCAATCAAGCGGCGTTCGACCCACCATTGATCGACGTCGCCAAGCCGCTCCGGCTCGCGCGGCGCGGCGAGCGCCAAGCGGCCAGCCTCTTCGATTTTCTCACTTCGGCGAAGCCACTGGATTCGGCTGAGCATATAGCCCGGATCGCGCTGGGCGTCCGCCGGAACGGCGTCGAGCAACGCTTTGGCTTTGGCCGACTTGCCGATAACGGCAGAACGCGCTTTGGCGATGCTAAGTCCGACCGGGCCGAGTTGGCGCGCTGCGCGCAATCCGGCTTCTTCGTCATCAACATCGAAGCGCGCGTCCATTCTCGCCTTGTCGTCGGCAGGAGTTATGAACTCGGCAAAAATCTCTCGCGCCTGTCCTTCAGCATCGGCAGAGAGGCCGTCTTTGCGCCAAGCCAACCGGACCATGGCTTGGGCAGCGGCGTGGTCGCCCTGCGCAAGCAGTGCCCGCGCAAGCGCCAATCGTCCTTTGCCGGTCAACGGCGGCTCGGCCGAAAAAAACCCGACAACGGCACGGGTATCGGCCTGCTGTTGCCAGAGCGCCGCTTCGGCACGGCGCCGCAATG
>DATNNI010000489.1:0-5367 GCA_035601915.1 Xanthobacteraceae bacterium | reverse complement strand
AATGGCCCGCAGCGTCGTCGTCTTGCCGGCGCCGTTGTTGCCGAGAATGGCGACAATGGCCAGCGGCGCGACGGTGAGCGACACGCCATGCAGCGCAAGCGCGTTGCGGTGATACGCGACCTTGAGCCCCTCGACTACAAGAAGCGGCGCGGTCATTGCGGCGCCGTCGTGGATTTGGCGCCACTTTGGCGCGCGGCGAGCGAATTCTTGAGTCTGTGCCACAAGCCGAGCAGGCCTTCCGGCTCGAGCAACAAAAACAAGATCATCACCACGCCGAAGGCGGCGTAATCGAGCGCAAACACCATGTTGCCGAAGCGCGCCGGCAAGTAACCGGCGGCGGCTTCGATGGCGTAGGGAAAAAGAACGACAAAGCCCGCGCCGAGAATGGCGCCGGCCAGCGAGCCCATGCCGCCGATAATGATCATGGCAACATATTGCACCGTCAGATAAAGCGAGAACGCATCGATGGAGACGAAGTTGCGGAAATAAGCGAACAGCGCGCCGGCGGTTGCCGTCATTGCGGCGCTGATGACGAAGGCCAAGAGCTTAAAGCGCGTCACGTTGATGCCGAGCGCGGCGGCAACGACGTCGCGCTCGCGCAACGCCCGCCACGCCCGTCCGGTGCGCGTGCGCCGCAAGTTGACGCTGATCAGAAGCGCCAGCGCGGCGAAAGCGAGCAAGACGAAATACCACGCCCGGCCCGAGCTGACGGTAAAGCCGCCGATCGACGGCGAGTCGACCATGATGCCGGTCGACAGCGTCTGCCGCGCTTCGTATTCACCGCCGAGATAGACGACGACGAAATGCAGTCCGAGCGTGCTGATGGCGAGGTAAAGCCCGCGCAGGCGAAGCGACGGCAGGCCGAAGATCAAACCGAGAGCGGCGCCGACCGCGGCCGCGGCCGGCAGCGTGACCCAAAAGGGCGCGGCGATCTCGCGGAATAGCACGCCGACGGTAAAGGCGCCGGCGGCGAGCAGTCCCGCGGTGCCGAGCGAGATCAAGCCGGCAAAGCCGGTGAGCAACATCAGCGCCAGCGCACTGATTGATGCGAGCAGCACCTGGTTCAACAGATCGAGCTGAAATGGCGTCGCCAGGAACGGCAGCACCAGCAATACCGCGAACGCGAGCGCAAGGCGCAGGCGGCGGGCCGGCGTGCCGAACAAAGACAGTTCTTTCGCGAGCGCGCTTCGATCGCTCATCTCACACCCGGTCGAGCTGTTCGCGGCTGCCAAACAGCCCCCAAGGCCGGATGGCGAGAATGACGAGCAGCACAATGAACGGCACCACGTCGGACAACAGCGGATCGACATATTGAATGGCGGCGATCTCGGCCGCCGCCACGATCAGTGCGCCAAGCGCCGCGCCGGGCAAGCTGTCGAGCCCGCCGACCAGCGCCGCCGGAAAAGCTTTCAGGCCGATGGTCGCCATGTTCAAGTCCACGCCGGCATCGAGTGAAAGCAGCATGCCGGCGAGCGCAGCGGTGAAGGTGGAGAGGCCCCAAGCCAAGGCGTAGACGCCGTGAAGGCGGATGCCGCGTTGTTCGGCAAGGAGCGGATTTTGCCCGGCGGCCCGCATGCGCACACCCCAGCGGGTAAATCGTAAAAACACCAAAAGCCCGAGATAAACCACGGCGGTCAAGCAGACGAGCGCGGCGCTCGCTGAGGAAATCTGCACGCCGCGCGCCAAATGCACCGGTGGATTGCGCCAGCCGAATGACGCGCCGGGATAGAATTGCTGCGTCGTCCAGATCAGGATGGTGAGCCCGCGCAACAGAATACCGAGCGCGATGGTGATCAACACGGCAGCCAGCACCGCCTCCCCGGTCATCCAGCGCATCAGCACCGCGTAAACAGCAATGCCCATGAGGAGGCCGCAAGTCGCGGCGAGCGCCAGCGCGAGCGGCGGATTTAACGGAAACAGCCCGGCGAGAGCGACCAGCAGATAAGCGCCGACCATCATCAATTCGCCGTGGGCGAGATTGAGCACCCGGCTGACGCGATAGATCAGCACATAGCCAGAGCCGACCAGCGCATAAATCGCCGCCAGCACGATGACGTTGGCGAGAAGTTGCAGCGACATGCCGCGAGCCGCCCTGCCCCAATTGCCCCAGCCGCGCGAGCTTCAAACCCGGCTTGCAGACCGCCGAACCTTAGTTGACGACGTCGACCGCGAGCCAATCGCGCACGCGCACGATGCTCTTCTGCTCCGGGTCATAGCGATAGAAGCGGTAATATTGCTTGGTGCGGAAATGGTTCTCCGCCGTCCAGACGAGCGGTCCGCCGCGCAGACCCTGGGTATCGAGGTCAAGGTGGCTCATCGCCTCGGCGATCTTGTCGGCGTCGGCCGGCCAGCCGGTCTTGGTCAGAATCTGTTCAATCGCGCGGCCGGTGATCCAGCCTTCATCGGCGTAACTCACCGGATATGAATATTTGCCGTCCGCCGCGGCCTGGCGCATCTCCTGCTGCACTGGAAGATTGTCCTGAAAGAGCGCGTTGGCGGAAAACACGTTGAACCCGCCGTCGGCGATGCGCTTGAGCTCCTCTTCGGCCTGAATGTGACCGTAGCAAAGATACGTTCCGCCCCAGCCAAGCCGGCGCAGCGCCTCGAAGGTGCGCACCTCGGTCTGCCACGGCGAGTAGGCAAACCCCCAGTTCGGCTCTCCTTCCTTGATCTTGGTGGCGAACGGGGTGTAGTCGGCCGCGGTCGGTGGAATGAATTCGGTGTCCACCGTGGTCATGCCGAGCTTCTCGGCCTGCTTCTGCGCCATCTCGATGCCGATCCGGGAGATCGGAATCGGCATGCCGATCATGGCGATCTTCACCGGCTCCTTCGCCGCATCCTTGATGGCGTCGATCGCCACCGGAATGTCGTAACCGAAATCAAAACCAGTGGAGCAGAACAGCACCGGATCCGGCTTTGGCGGGTGGCTCTCCTTCGGGCAGATGGCGCCGGCGAACAACAGCGGCACTTTGGCGCGCCGCGCTTCGGCGATCACCGGCCCGTAAGTCGACGACAAGCTTGAATCGATCACCAGCATCACATTTTCCTGGCGAAAGAGCTTAGTTGCGTTCGCCGCCGCCTTTGACGGCTCGGCCTGGTCGTCCTCGACCAAAAGATTGATGCGGTGGCCGTTGATGCCGCCCTTGACGTTGAGCCGGTCGACATAAATGCGCAGCATCTCGATCACCGGCGCCTGCGTCCCCGCGGCCGGGCCGGTCATAGCAGCGGTGACGCCGATAACGTAGGCGTCCTGTGCGTGAGTGCCGGCGGAAAAGCCGAGGCTCGCAGCACTCAGCGCAGCGGCGAAAGTCAGCGCGGCTGTCGATCGCATATTGTCCTCCCCCGCACGCTGGGCCGAGCTTATGGCGGCTTTGGCAAACGGCAGCAAAAGCCTACACTGATCGGCGCAGAAAGCCCAACGGGCCGGGCCATGCGATGGGCAGGCTTTAACCGAGCGCTTTCGCCAGCAAATAACCCGAGCCCGCGCCGAGCCCAGGACCGGGATGCGTCGATGCGCCGATATGATAAAGTCGCGGGACCAGCGTGCGATGATTGATTGACGTATGGAACGGCCGCCAGAGAAAAAACTGATCGATGCCGCAAAAACCGCCGTACGGATCGCCGCCAACCAGATTGACATTGAGCGCTTCGAGATCGGCGGGCGAATAGGCTTTGCGCGCAATGACGTTGCCGCGAAAATCCTCAATCTGCGCGGCGAGAATGGCTTCAATCCGGTCGGCGAATTTTTCCCGGATCTCATCCGTCCAACGTCCATCGCTCGGCGTCGCGATTTCGCCCGCGGCATCGCCTTTGATAAAACGCGGCGCCTCGGGCAATTGCAGCCAAAGGATGGACGCGCCCGGCGGACAACGGCTTGCATCAAGCGCCGCCGGCTGGCCGACACAAATCGTCGGCACCGCGGGCAGCATGCCGCGCTCGGCTTCGTTCGCCGCCTTCGAAACGCCGTCGAGTCCGGGCGTCAGATGGGTGAGCGCAACGCCGCTCAAGGCCGGCGCCTTCCAGCGCGGCGGCGCTTTGAGCGCGTAATGGATTTGCATGTTGCCTTTGCCGTAGCGAAATCCGGCGACGGCTTCGCCGACTTCCGCCGGCAACTTCGCGTCGGCGAGCAACCGGCCGTAAAGCTGCGTGGGCGTGACTGAGCAAATAACACCCGCGCTCGCCTCGATCGTGCTGCCATCGGCAAGCCGGACGCCGCGCGCGCTGCCGTGGTCGTCGAACAGAATGCGTTCGACGTCGGCGCCGAGAAGAATGTCGCCGCCGTGATCGCGGATCAAACGTTCGAACGCGGCGAGCACATTCTTGGCGCCGCCTTTGACAATCGGCGCGCCCGCGACTTCGAGCGCGAACGCAATCACTTTCGCCATCTGGCCGGAATAGGCGGCTTCCGGGCCGAGGCCGGTGTGCAACACCCAAGGCGCAAACAACGCGCGCGTGACATCCGACTGGAAACGGCTCTCGAGCCACGCGCGCGCGGTGCCGAGCGCCTCGCCGAAAAACGCTTTCAGCCCGCTTAAGCCGCGCCGCCACGCTTGGCGTGCGACGATCTTCAGCATCGCGGCCGACCACAGCGAACCGCCAAGCAGCGCGAAGATAAAGGGGGCATCGGCGCCGAGGCGATTAATATCCGCGTCGAAGCGCGCGCCGTCGCCGGGCGAAAGCGCCTCGAACGTCGCCACGTTGGTCTTGCGGTCCATGGCGAAGACGGCATGTCGGCCGTCCGGCAACAGCACCGCGGTCGGCGTCGGCGAATGCGCGAATTCAAGCCCGCGCTTTGCCAGTTCCGGTCCAAGTTCGGCGTAAGCCGGCGACGTCACAAACAGCACGAACGTTGTCGCCATGACATCGTGGACGAAGCCCGGTGCCGTAATCTCTTCGGTGCGGATGCAGCCGCCGATGCGGTCGCCGCGTTCAACGAGCAGGACCTTGCGCCCTTTGCGGCCCAACAGCGCGGCCGCGACCAGCGCGTTGATCCCGCTACCGACAATCACATAGTCGGCCGCCGCCATTGGCTAATTCCACAACTCGCCGTCATTGCGAGCGACAGCGAAGCAATCCAGGGCCGCAGCACCGGCTGGATTGCTTCGTCGTTTCACTCCTCGCAATGACGACAACGGCATGAGCTGCGACGTCAGCGCTTCGGCACGATCGCAAGAACGCGCAGCGGACTGCCGGTGCCCTTGACGATCTTCAGCGGCGCGGCGATCAGGATCGCGCCTTTGGGCGGCAGCTTGTCGAGTTGGCAAAGGCTCGCGAGCCCGTAACGATTGTTCTTGTGCATGAAGGTGTGCGCAGGGAACGGCGGGTCCATGCCGCCGGCCGAACCGGCATCAGTGCCTATGGCCTCAG
>DATNNI010000488.1:0-3962 GCA_035601915.1 Xanthobacteraceae bacterium | reverse complement strand
GACCGCACGATCGAGCTGCCCGGAAATGCGACGTTTGCGCTCGCCGAGAACGTGATCGATGGCGGCGGCCACGCCGGCAATCGAGCGCGCCACGGCGCCCGCCGGCACCGTACGCTCGAAGCCGTGAGGAAATTCCTCGGCGATGAACGCAGTGGAGAGTTTGCCGGCGCGCCAGCGCGGATGCTGCATGATGGCGGCAAGAAACGGAATGTTGTGACGGATGCCCTCGATGGTAAAGGCGTCGAGCGCGTCGGCCTGAGCGTCGATCGCCTCGGCGCGGGTTTCGGCATGCGTGACGAGTTTCGCGATCATCGGATCGTAGTAGATCGAAATCTCGCCGCCCTCGAACACACCGGTATCGTTACGCACCGTCACGCCATCCCGTTCGCCTTCGGCGGGCGGGCGATAGCGGACCAATCGTCCAATCGAAGGTGCAAAGTTGCGGTAAGGATCCTCCGCATAAATGCGGCTTTCGACCGCCCAACCGTTGAGCTTCACATCGCTTTGCTTGAACGAAAGCGGCTCGCCCGCGGCCACGCGGATCATCTGCTCGACCAGATCGATACCGGTAACGAGTTCTGTCACCGGGTGTTCGACCTGAAGCCGCGTGTTCATTTCCAGGAAGAAGAAGCTGCGGTCCTGGCCGGCGACGAACTCCACGGTGCCGGCGCTGTCGTAACTCACGGCTTTGGCGAGTGCGACCGCCTGCTCGCCCATTTTTGCCCGCGTCTTGGCGTCCAACAGCGGGCTGGGCGCTTCCTCGATGACTTTCTGGTTGCGCCGTTGGATCGAGCACTCGCGCTCACCGAGATAGACAACGTTGCCATGTTTGTCGCCCAAGACTTGAATTTCGACGTGGCGCGGATCGGTGATGAATTTCTCGATGAAGACGCGGTCGTCGCCGAAACTCGATTTAGCTTCTGACCGTGCGCGCGCGAAACTCTCTGCAACCTCGCTTTTGCTAAACGCGATGCGCATGCCTTTGCCGCCGCCGCCGGCAGAGGCCTTGATCATCACCGGGTAGCCGATCTTATCGGCTACCGCGATCGCTTCGGCGTCGTCGGCGATGACGCCGAGATGTCCGGGAACCGTTGAAACGTTGGCGCGCGAAGCGGCTTTCTTTGACTCGATCTTGTCGCCCATGGCGGCGATAGCGGCGGCGTTCGGCCCGATGAAAACAATGCCGGCTTTTTTCAGCGCCTCGGCAAAGGCGGCGCGCTCCGACAGAAATCCGTAGCCGGGATGCACCGCTTCCGCGCCACTCTCTTTACAGGCAGCGACGATGCGCTCGATCACGAGGTAGCTTTGCGCGGCCGGCGGCGGCCCGATCGCAATGGCGGTATCCGCCATTTCCACGTGCAACGCGTCGCGGTCGGCGTCGGAATAGACAGCGACCGTCTCGATGCCCATTCGTCGAGCGGTCTTGATGATCCGACAGGCAATCTCGCCGCGATTGGCAATCAGGATGCGCTTGAACATTCCGGCAATTTTGTCAGCGAGCTGGCCCCTTGCCTTTGCGGCGTTGTCGTCAAAATGTCAAATGCAGGGAGCTATGCCCTGGCACCCTGCCGGTCCGAGGTCGGATCGTAAGAACTGGCGATAGGCATGGCATAAAGGACATCGAGCGTCGCGATGAAAAGACGGGTTATTGTTGTTTTGGCGTTGGCGGCGGCCGCAACCGCGTCGCGCCTTCATGCTCAAGCGCAGGAACACGCCCACAACGTGGTTCTTTTTGTCGCCGACGGTTTGCGTTCCCGCATGGTCGACGAGGCGACCGCGCCAACCCTGGCGGCCATGGCGCGCGAAGGCGTGTATCTCCGCAACAGCCATGCGCTGTTTCCGACTTTCACGACGGCAAACGCTTCCGCCATGGCGACCGGCCACATGCTTGGCGATACCGGCGATTTCTCCAACACCATCTATGCCGGATTTGCGGTTCCCGGCGCAGCCGGCAGCAGCACGCCGTTCCTGGAAAACGACCCGGTGCTGGCCGATGTCGACGAGCATTTTGCCGGCGACTACCTCGATGAGGCGACCATCCTGAAGCTCGCCCGCGAGGCGGGCTTCTCAACTGCGGCCGTCGGCAAAATCGGGCCGACGCTTATCTTCGATCACACCAAGGCCGGCAGAGCGCAAAGCATCATCGTTGACGATGCAACCAGCAGTGAGAAGGGCGTGCCGCTCTCCCCTGAGATGACCGACCGGCTCAAGGCGGCAAACCTGCCGCTGGCGACGCCGCCGCGCGGCGCTAACGCCAAATATGGCGACATGAACACACCCGGCACGCTCACTCCCAATATCGTTCAACAGGACTATTTCGCTGCCGTAACGGCCAACGCGATCCTGCCGCTGTTCAAGGAGCGCGGAAAGCCGTTCGTGCTCGTGTTTTGGTCGCGCGATCCGGATGGCACGCAACACTACCAGGGCGACAGCTTGAATTCGCTAATGCCCGGGATCAACGGCCCGACCTCGCTCGCCGCAATCCGCAACGCCGACGATGATCTGGCGCGCATTCGCGCGGCGCTCGGCGAGCTCGAGCTCCTCGACACTACCGACATTATCGCCATTGCCGACCACGGCTTCTCGACCATCGCCAAGGAGAGCCAGACAAGCTCGACGGTGAAGACGACATTCAGCGATACACCGCAAGGCCATTTGCCTCTCGGCTTTGTCGCGCTCGATCTCGCTCACGCGCTCGATTTGCCGCTTATCGATCCTGATTCCAATTATGCGCCGGTCGCCGACGGCCAGCACAGCAGATTCGGCAACGGTCTGATCGGTGGCGACAAGAAAAATCCCAAAATTGTCGTCACCGCCAATGGCGGCTCGGACATGATCTATCTGCCCGATGCCGATCAGGCGATAGCCAAACGGGTGGTCGAGGCTCTATTGGCGCAGGATTATGTCAGTGGCATCTTCGTCGACGCCAAGCTTGGAAAGTTTCCCGGTACGCTGACGCTCGACGATATTGCGCTCGAAGGCAGCGCGGTAACGCCACGCCCCGCGATCGTCATCAGCTTCCGCTCCTTCGATACCGTGTGTGGAGAGCCGGTGCGCTGCACCGTCGAAATCGCCGACACCGTTTTGCAGGAAGGCCAGGGCATGCATGGCTCGTTTAGCCGTGCCGACACCTGGAATTTCATGGCGCTGCAGGGGCCGGATTTCAAAACGCATTTTGTCGATCCGGCGCCGGCCAGCAACGCCGACATCGGTCGCACGATTGCGCACCTGCTGCAGCTCAAGACGAGCGACAACGGCAAGTTGACTGGCCGCGTTCTTGCTGAAGCGTTGCCCAATGGCGCCTTGCCCGAGACGCGCAGCCGCGTGGTCATCTCAGATCCGGCGGCCAACGGGGTCTCTACGGTGCTCAATATGCAAGAGGTCGGGGATACCCGCTATTTCGACGCAGCGGGCTTTCCGGGCCGAACGGTCGGCTTGTCGGTTACGCCGCTTCCAGATTCTCGGGCAGAAAAGTCGGCACGATGAGCCTTTAGGCTTCGCGTTGCGCCTTAATGCAGGGCGTAATGGCGGCTGACGCGTCGCCCCTCGGCGGCGATCCAATCGAGCACGGCAACGTCAACCTCGGCAAAACCGGCCGGCAAATCGGCAATGGGCTTAGCGACAGCAATCGGCGACCGGCCGATAAGCGCCAGAATAGCCTCAAGCAGGGAACGGTCTCGACCCGTCAGGATCTTCATCGGCGCCTCCCGCGTTTAACGGCCGAGCCGGCACGCGGTTCCTGTTTGTGTTAAGGCCGGCCCGATAGGGTTAGAACCAAAGGCGGGCCGCCCCGTGGCACGCTTAAGGCAAACTCGCGACGTTGTGATGTGACCGCGATCACGTCGCGGTGACAAACCGGGACCTCGTGGACCGAACTCGTCGCCAATCACCAAATTTCTTCCCTAAGCTACGGAAGCAGCGCGCCAATTCTTCTTCGGCTGCGCCTCAAATCGAAAGTACAA